>JAFEBQ010000032.1 GCA_018242585.1 Planctomycetota bacterium | reverse complement strand
TTATTAAGACTGACAGAGGACTAGGTCGGGGCATCTTAACCGGCTTGCCCAGTTTTGAGAATGCGGGGGGTAGCCCGGTTTCGAGCCGATTTTGGCCGCCGAAGCGCGTCGGGAAACGAACCCAACGGAGATCGCTTGCCCGCCGAGACAATCGACTCGATCGCGTGGTCCAAGCCACGGGCCTGACGGTGCTTTTCGGGGCGCTGGGCGGCGGGGGTGTTTGTGCCCTTGTCCGTTATGCCGCTTGATTTTATGATACTTGGCTACCTTTTCGACGCAGCTTGTCCGTGGCCGGATGCCGGCGGTCAAATGCGGGGGGCCAGAGAGACCAGTTAAGGCGACCGGCGGGGGCTGCCAGCGACCGCTGGCAAGCGCGCCGCGCCGTTGCTTGACGGCTACCTGCGCGGCAGGTGCTGGCCTCGTACCCGGTCGCGGCGACTACATCGCCGAAGGCGGTATCCGAGCGCCGTCCCTACGGGGTCGTCGACCAACACACGAAACACGTCCGAGGAAGTGAAGTTGATGAACGATTTGATCCCGAGCCTGATTCTGTTCGCCGAGGAAGAAGCCACCGCGGGTGGCGCCGGCATGGTCCAGATGTTGACCATGTTCCTGCCGCTGATCCTGTTGTGGGTGTTGTTGATCGAAGGTCCGCGGCGCAAGCAGGCCCGGCAGCGCGACGAGTTGCTGAAGAACCTGAAGAAGAACGACCGCGTGGTGACGTCGGGGGGCATCTTCGGCGTGGTCACCAACGTGCAAACCGACAGCAACGAAGTCACCATCCGCGTTGACGAAGCGACCAACACCAAGATTCGCGTGCTGCTTAGCTCGATCGATCGAGTGCTGGCCGAAACGGAAGAAGCCAGCAGCGAAACCAAGGAATCGAAATAGGTTGCCGCGTTGTCCTGCTCGGCCGTCGCATCGCATTCGACACGCCATCAAATCACAACAAGCCAATCGCCGCCGCGGCCTGTGCCCGGTGGGCTAAGTCCGCAGAGGAGTATCGAGATGTTCGGTTTGCTACGGAAGCATCGCTGGTTGACTTTCGCCGCTTTGGCGCTGTGCGCGTTGATGATCGCGCCGGGTCTTTCAAGTTCGTTGGTCGATGGCCCCATGGCCGCGCGGGCGCAAGCCCCCGACGCAGCCCCCGCTCCGGCCGTTCCTTCGCCGACCGCGCCGGCTCCAACGGCCCCCGCGGGTGCCACCCCCAGCGATCAGGCCGTCGCCGATCTGGCGAAGGACGCCACGGCAACCGTCGATGTGGCCAAGTTGATGAAGAAGTTCGCCATTGCGGTCGGTTTGATCGTCGGCTCACTGGTCGTCGGCCACTGGCTGGCCAAGTACGTCAAGCTGCCCGATCAGGGGCTGCGGATGTCGGTGATCTTGTTCGCCATTACGGCATCGACGGTGGTCACGGCGTTGGGCTGGCCGCCCAAGCTGGGCATCGACCTGAGCGGTGGCGTGATTCTGATCTATGACATTCTCCCCCCCGAGGGCCAGACCAAGGTCGATCGCGAGTTGGTCGACAAAGTGGTCGGCGCCGTCAGCAAACGCGTCAACCCGGGCGGCGTGAACGAAGTCAGCATCCGCCCCTATGGCGCCAGCCAGATCGAAATCATCATCCCCGAGGCGAACCCCGCCGACTTGGACTACATCAAGGCCAAGATCGTCACCTCGGGCGCGCTCGAATTCCGTATTGTGGCCGACAGCCGCAACGACGGCGACATCATCAGCCGGGCTACCAATCCCGACGAAGTCGATATCAAAGACATCGACAGCGAACGCAAGATCGCCCGCTGGGTGCCGTTTGAAAAGGAAGAGACCGCGGCCCAGTTTCTGTCCGGAGGAGGCTCGCGGTTCTTCGCGGTTCGCCAGCGGAACAACCGAACCGAGATTCTGATGCTGCTCGACGACCAGAACGTCAAGGGGGACTACCTCCGCAACGCCACGGCCGGCCACAGCGAAAAGGGAGAACGAGCGGTCCACTTCTCGTTCGACCAGCAAGGGGCGAACCTGTTCTTCGAGTTGACCAGCGCCAACCTGCCGCGCGGCGATATTCTGCGCCACCTGGGCATCGTGCTCGACAATCAACTGATCAGCGCCCCGACGATTCGCTCGGCCATCAGCGGCCAAGGCGAAATCACCGGCGGCTTCAACGAGAAAGAAACTCAACTGCTGGCCGAGGTTCTTACGGCGGGCCGCTTGCCGGCCGCGCTCAGCAAGAGCCCCAGCACCGAAATGGTGATCGGCCCCACCCTGGGCCAGGACATGATCGAGAAGGGGGTCAAGTCGATGCTCGTTTCGACGGGTGTGGTCGTGATCTTCATGCTGATTTACTACCGCTTCGCCGGGTTCGTGGCGAATCTGGCCGTGGTGCTCAACATGTTGATCTCAATCGCGATCATGATGAGCGTCCACGCGGCGTTCACCCTGTCGGGACTGGCCGGGCTGGCCCTGACCGTGGGCATGGCCGTCGACGCGAACGTGCTCATCTACGAGCGCATGCGCGAGGAGCTGGCCCGCGGCGCCACCTTGCGAATGGCCATTCGCAACGGCTTTGAGCGGGCCTCGACGACGATCATCGACGCCAACGTCACCACGCTGATCTCGGCCGTGGTGCTGTACTACATCGGCACCGACCAGGTGAAGGGTTTTGCCGTGACGCTGATCATCGGCCTGGTCGCCAATCTGTTCACCGCCATCACCGTGTCGCGGGCGATCTTCGACGCTTGTGAACGCAAGCGTTGGGTCACCAACCTGCGGATGATGCAAATGCTCAGCAACGCGAACTTCGATTTCATCGGCAAACGCGTGCCGGCGTTCGCCCTGAGCGCCATCATCATCGCGATCGGCATGATCGGCGTGTACACCCGCGGGCGCGGCTTGTTGGATATCGACTTCACCGGCGGCGTGTCGGTCGAGTTGCTGTTTGACAAGGATCATCCACACGCGATCGAACTGGTGCGCCAGACGCTCGACGATGACCGGAGCCGCGCCGACAAGGCCGGCGAGCCCGATCCGTTCCCGGACGTGACGGTGCAAGACGTGACCGTTACGGGTGATCCCGCGAACATCCGCTTTCTGGTGATTACATCGGAGACGAACGAGCAACGGGTCGAGCATTCGTTGCAAAAGCTGTTCCAGGGTCAACTGGCGTTCAACCAGATGACCGTCAAGCCGGCAGCGAAGCCGGCCGAGAAGCAAGGCGCTGCCGCCGCGCGGCCCAAGGCCTACCAAGGGGCCAACTGGCGGTGGCTCGAATTGTGGCCGACCGCGCTGGTGGCGAACCTGGCCGACGAAAAGGAAGCCCCAGCCAAGCCGGCAGAGGCCGACAAGACGCCCGCCGCCGAGGCGAAGAAGGCGGCTGAAACGCCCAAGGCCGATGACAAGAAGCCGGCCGACGCGCCGAAGGCTGCTGATGCCCCTAAGGCTAACGACAAGAAGCCCGAGGCGGCTAAACCGCCAGCGAGCGCACCGGCTGCTGACGAGAAGAAGCCGGCTGCCACGACTCCTGCGGCAACTACTACTCCAGCGTCTCCCGCGGCAACAGATCCGACCGCTGAACCCAAGAAGCCCGTTGCGGCGGCCGATCGGTTTGCCGGCAAGTACAGCGCCGAGTTGACCTTCACCGAGTCAATCTCGCGCAAGGCGCTTGGCGAACTGTTCGCGGCCGCCTTGCCGACCGAGCCGAATGTTCCAGCCGACGATGCCGAGGAACAGGCCAAGGCGAAGCTCTTGCGAGTCGAACTGGTCGGTACCACCTCGGGTCTAAGCGAAGACCGGGGCCAGAAGGAATGGAAAGTCCGACTCGACGTGCCGAACGATCAGGCCCCCAAGATCATGGCGGACGTCAGCCGTCGCTTGGCCGCCGAGCCTTACTTCCCCTCGTCAAACGAAGTCGGCGCCGCGGTGGCCGGCCAGACGCAACAGCAAGCCATTGCCGCCTTGTTGGCCAGTATGGTGCTGATTGTGATCTACGTCTGGTTCCGCTTTTCGCAGATCATGTTCGGCATCGCGGCCTTGCTGGCCCTGGTGCATGACGTGCTGGTGACGCTGGGGGCGTTGGCCTTGAGCGCTTACCTGGCGCCGTACCTGGGCTTTGCCCTAGTCGATCCGTTCAAGATCAACCTGCCGATCATCGGCGCGTTCTTGACGATTATCGGTTACTCGCTGAACGATACGATCGTGATCTTCGACCGCATTCGCGAGATTCGCGGCAAGAGCCCGGACGTGTCGCCTGAGTTGGTCAACTTGAGCATCAACCAGACGCTGAGCCGGACGTTGCTCACGTCGTTCACCGTGTTTCTGGTCGTGGTCATTCTGTACCTGATCGGCGGGCAGGGGATTCACGGCTTTGCCTTCGCCCTGGTGATCGGCACGATCTCGGGAACGTACAGCACGGTCTACATCGCCACGCCGGTGCTGATCTGGTTGAACCGCAAGTCAGGTTCCAGCACGGCCAGCGGCGGCGGACAGCAAGTTCGCAACCAGCCGGCCGGGGCACGATGATCGCGCGAGCGATTAGCGGTTAGCTATTAGCCAAACCAAAAGAGCCCGGAGTCAGCGCTGACTCCGGGCTCTTTGTTTTGCTAGAGCGATTCTCGACTTCCATAAGAGTCAACGGGTGCCATGCTCAAGCCCTTAAGGCTTGAGCATGTCTGGTACGCGCTTCACATGCTCAAACAAGAAGTTTGAGCATGGCACCCGACATACAGTTCCCAGAACCGCGCTAATCGCTATTTTTCCAAATACTTCCTCAGCCGCTCGTGCGTCTCGGGTTGGCTCAGCTCGGCTTTGCCAAAGCCTGGCGCGCCACCGGCGGCGACGCTGGCCTGTTGATGCTCGGCATAGTTGGTGACCAGCATCACCGGCACCGCGGCAATACGCGGATCGGCCTTGATCTGCTTGAGAATCTCGATGCCGTCGGTGTAATCGGCGTCGAGCTTGCGATTGATCAGCACCAGGTCGAAATGGCCGCCGGTCAGCGCGGCCAGCGTGTCCTCGGGGCCGTGCGTCTGTACCACTTCGGCGCCGAAGGTTCCTTCGACCAGTCGGCGGATCGCGGCATGGTCCGGCACGCATTGCCCGACGTCAAGCACCCGCTTTTTGTCACTCATCGCTTTAACTCCTCAACACTTATTCCGTCGCGGCTGGCCAGGCAAAGATGTACCAGCCCCGCGGCGTCGACATGTCGAGCAGCAGCTTCAGCGACGGCTCGCGCAGGCTGGCCTGCGACTGGGCGAAGAGGCCGCTGAACAGGTGGAACGGCTCTTTGTATTTGACGACTTTGACCCGGTCCTTATTCAAGCCCCCCAGATCGATCACGCGCTGGATGGCGTCCTCGATGAAGCCTTCCTTGTCGATCAAGCCCGACGCCAGCGCCTGGCCGGTCGTGAAGACCTGGCCCGTGGCCACCTTGTCGAGTTCCTCGGGATGCTCGCGGAACCGCTTCCGGCCCGATTGGACGATCTTCTTGAAGCGGGCAAAGCTGTCGTCGACCAGCGATTGGAAGATCGCCTTTTCCTGTGGCGTCATTTCCTTGAGCGGGCTCCCCATCGCCTTCAGCTCGTGGCTTTTGATTGAATCTTCCTTAAAGTCGAACTTCTTGGCCAGGCCCGAAGCGTCGTAGTGTGGAATCACCACGCCGATCGAACCGGTCCAGCAAGTCGGCTCGGCATAGATCACGTCGGCCTCGTCGCCGACGGCCATCGAGACGTAATAGCCGCCGCTGGCCGCGATGCCCCCCATGCTGACCACGAAGGGAATCTTCTTTTCCTGCTTCAGCTTCACCAGGTGGTGATAGATGTAATCGCTGCCGGTCACGGTGCCGCCGGGGGAATCAACACGGATCACGATTCCTTTCACATTCTTGTCGGCCAGGGCGTGGTCAATTTGATGCTTGACGAAACCTTCGCCGCTGAAAATCGCCCCCTCGACCGAGATGATGGCGATCTTCTGCGTGGCTGTCTTCGAGAGGGAGTGATAGTGTTCTTCGACGTGCCCCTCGCCGCTCGACGACGAAACGCCCGAGACCAGGGCGCTGAACATCAGCATGACCATCAGCCCCATGCTCCCCAGCACGATCAGCACGAAGAACAAGCCCCATCGCGAGCGTCGTCGTGGCGGTGGGTAGCCGGCGACTTGGGCGTGAACGACTTCCGGCCTGCTCGATCCTTGATCAGACGAACTCATCGCAAAACCTTCCTGTGGAAAGAGGAGACGGCATGTTCGTGGTTTACACCAAGCCGGTGGCTTTGCCACCGTAATCGGCGGCCGAGCCGCCGGCTTGGAGTTGGCGAGCCAATTAACTCATCAGCATGGCACAATTAGAGCATGACGAGTATTTGCGTTTGGCGCCCCTTACTTGGTCGGCGTCGGCTCGGTGCTGAAGTATAGCTGGTCGAGGCGTTGTTTGCCCGAGCGGGCGTAATACTCGACCAGGGCCATCCGCAACTCGCGCGGCGAAAGCTCCTGGCGATCCCACTTGCCGGCCAGTTCGGCGTGCCGTTGACGATAGGTGCGAGTCGCCGCCAACTGGGACTCGGTCGCGCCGCGCCGCCGCGCCGTTTCGACCGAGCCCGAGCGAATTGCCTCGCGGGCCTTGGAGTATTCCGCGCTGCTGCCAAAGGCGACTTCGTCGAGCGTTTCGACCACGGCCGCCGCCTTGGCCGCGGCCACCAGGTCCATGTCAGCGCTCACCCCCACGGCGCGGGCCAGCGCCTGGGTCAGCGTGGAATTGCCGCTCGACGCCTGGGCCACCTTCAGCCGCAAGGTATCAAACAGATCAAGTGTGGGACGAATCGCCTGCGTGTCCATCTGCTGGGCAAAGTGATCGAAGATTCCTTCTTCGATTTCCCGCGCGGGGTCGTACATTGGTTCGCGCGAGCCGACCAGCGACAACTTGGTCGAGAAAAAAGCGCCGGTGGGCGAGATGAAGTCCTCGCCGATCGACATACCCAGCTTTTTCAAGTTCTCTTGGGTCTTACCGCCAGCCGCCCCTTCGGAGAATGGAAAGAACGCTTCGCGCGGCTCGGTCGATTGCAACGCGCACAGCAGCAGCAAACCGGCGCAATAGGTCTGAATCTTGCGCCCCTTCAGCGGCGTCTGACGCAGTTCGGTCACGCGCTCGGTGCGAAAGTTCAAATCGAACTCGACCTGGCTGCCGATCACATCGTTCGCCGCCTGCCCCATTGCCTCGGCCACTTTGGCGTCGGGATGACGCAGGAACGCATGGTGCAGCGTCCGTTCCAGGTACACTTCGACATTGGTGGCGGGCATGGTTTCGCCGCGCTCGGGCATGTCGACGATCACCATCCGCGCGATGCCGTCGTCGCCACGTTCGAGCGTCACCACGCCGACGTGCGTGAACAAACCCGGCGACAGATCGGTGAACAGGTTGTACGGCGAAGGGTTCCGCATCAGCAGCCAGTCGCCGGGTTGCAACTCGTAGCCGGCTACTTTGAACGTCGACTCGGTCACGCCGCGGGCCACGCGCTCGTCGAGCCAGGTTTTCAGCGCCTCGTACCGCTGGTACTGCGAAGCCGTCAATTGCCGCGTGCCCAACGTCGCCAGCCGCACCTGCAACTGGTTGGGCGTAATGGCTGGCTTGGGCAAATCCTTGGGCGTGTCGGCCCTGGGCTCCTGGGGCAAGCCAAGCTTCCGGATCGTCTCGGCCGTGGCCAACAACATACCCGCCGACAGGTTCTCCTCGTTCAGCACTTGCACCACGTTGGGCAACAAGGCCGTCGCTTGGGCCGCTACAATCAGTTGCAATACCTTCTCACGGGTCGAATCACTGGCGCGCGTCGACGTGGCGGCCGCGGCGCGCTGGCGCAGGGGGCCTGGGGCCGGCGCCGCGGGGGCTGTCGGCTGCAGGTAAACCGCGGCCACGCCGGCGCCGACGGTGCTGCGATATTCGATCAACAAGTCGAGCAACTGGGCCTGGCGCTGGGGTGTGTCGGCCCAGCGAACGGCGAAATTATTCAGCATGTCGTGCTGTGAATAGCGCAACCGACCGCTCAGGTCGATCAGCACTGACGTTGCCCGCAGATAGCGGCGGACGCGATCCTTGGCGTTCGGCTCGTCTTTACGCGCGGCCAGCTTGGTGCGGCGGGCCAGCGCATCGGCCAGCCAGCCATCGACCCGCTTTTTTACGCCCAACAGCCGGCGCGTCGTCGCCAGCGCTTCTTCGTACGATTGCACGCCGTTGAACGTCCCCAGGTTCGCGCACCAGCGTTCAATCGACTGGGACGCGCGGGTCAGCTCGGCCGATAGTTCTTTACGGTCGTCGAGCGCGTCGTCCGACGCCCGCGGCTCGACATATTCGAGCCATTGCTGCAAGCCGTCGTTGTACTTGGCCGACGGCGCGGCGGGCACGACGGTTTGCGGCACTCGCGGCCCTTGCGCAACGGCGGCCGTGACCAGCAACACAACAAGCAGAGGGGCGACAATCAACACCGCCGAAGCGCGGCGCAAAGAGAAACGAGAGTGATCAGCGCCGACGTGAAAACGATGGTTCCAGGTCATGTCATCCACGAGGCGGCCTGCACCACCGCCAGAATGATCCCCAAGAAGGTCAACACCCAACCGCCAAAGCGGACGGCCCCGCGCCAGATCGTGTCCATCGACTCGGCTCGGGTCGCGGAATAAACCAGCGACACCGAAACGATCAGCGGGATCGCGTACCAAAGATCGTTGATCGTGACCGGTTCGGGAGTCATCAGCGTCGGCGCCTTGGGGAGAAACTCTTTTGTGTCTTACTTCGCTGCGCGCGTCGATCAGCTTTTCGGCTTGTCCGACTCGTCATCAGGGGGCTTGCGCTCGGGCATCGGCTCGTTCCACGCCGGCCCGGCAAAGGCATCGTAAATGACCAGAATGTTCAACAAACCTGCCACCATGGTGAACAGCGTTCCCAGGTCAAAGTACCGGTGCAGTCGCTTGTGCAGGTCGTCCAACTCGTCGGGCACGTTCTGCAAGTCTTGCGACCAAGCCAGCGGCGGTGCCATGAACCAATCGGTCAGCCGGGCGCGCGGCAAGTTGGCCTTGGCTTCTTGCCCCTTCGAAGGACTTTTGAAGGCGTCGACCTGGTTAGTCCAATAGGCATTCGTAGCGCTGAACCGTCGGCTTTGCAGCACGGCCGGAATCGCCGGCAAGCCGACGCCCGCCTGACAGAAAAACTGCCAGCGCTGATCGTGAGGCGTCCACTGGGCATAGACGACACGCCCGCCCCCCAGATACATGCCCCAGATAAACGTCGTGCTGATGCAGAGGAAGTAGAGCACCGCCTTGGCCCGGCGGCCCTGATACCAGTGTCCCAGGCCCGGAATCAGCCAGGCCAAAAACGCGGCCCAAGCCCGGTTCTTCAGATCGATGACTTCGCCGTCGGGTCCGCGTACGTGCGAAGCGTCGACCGGGGCAGGGGCGTTGGACGTGGCTTTGGGCACAATCGAATCCTTGAAGACAGCTCGGCCCGTCGTTGCGGGCACCTGCACGAGCATTGTATGGATCGGCCGCTTGAATGCCAGAGCAGCTTGCTGCGCCACGGGTTACGACCAAATGGCGGCCCTGCTAACGCCGGCCTTGGCACCGGCTTAAGCTGGCAGCGGCGAAGGGGCCGGAATGCCCAGCTCGGCCACCACGGTTTCGACCGTGTGTTCGTCGACCAGCTTCAGACGCTGGCCCGCCCCAGCCGCCAGCGACAGATGCACCAGATGCTGTACCCGGCGTGGGTTGCCCAATGTCAAATCGTACAGCCTTTCGACCGCGGCGGGTTCAAAAGCCGGTGCTTGCCGGCCACCGCGAGCAAGTGTCGCTTGGACAAAGCCGTGTGTGTCGGCCAGGTCCCACGGCAGCAACTCGACGCGCAGCTCGATTAGCTCGAGCAACCGCCGACCCAGCGCGCCCAGGTGGTGTGCATGGGCCGAAGCGATGACCGTCAGTTGCAGGCCAATCGTCTGGGCCAGCGCAATCAGCCGTGCCACGTACGCCATCAGCGACAAATCGGCCTCGTCCAAGTCGTCGAGCAACAGCACCACTTCGCGGCGCTGATAGTGCCACTCGGCAGCGCGGTCACCGATCGCTTGCCACAGCCGCGCCGTTGACCAATCGGCATCAGGATTTAATGACCAGGCCTGGGCCAACTGACAAACCAGGTCGTCGGGACCAAGACCGCCCGCAGCCAGTCGCGTGACCACACACCCCGGCTTGCGGAATTCGGCTGCCGCGACGGCCAGCAGATATGACTTGCCTGCGCCCCAGTCACCATAGACGAGGCCCAACCGGCAATGCTGTTCAACCAGGAAGTGCAGCCGCGCGAGCGCCTCTAGGTGGCTGGCGCCGCGGTAGAAGCCCGTCGGGTCGAGCGACTCGCCAGCCAGGCGCGGCTTCAGGCCCCAATAGGTTTCGTACATGGCTGGCTTCCGCGGAGACATCGCCGGTGGGAGGGAATCGACCCGAGCGGTTTGAACACAGCCCGGTAATCTCTAGAATCGGCAATCAGTCGGCCGCGGCGTTACATTTTACCAAAGTCGGCCGATTAGCCCCGTTGGACTGCGAAACTGGTCAAACTGCCCAAGGCTGGCGAGTCTATGACAGCACGCTATTACGTCGAACAGCCCATCGAAACGGACGTAGCCGTTTTGACCGCGACCGAGGCGCACCATTTGCTCCATGTGATGCGTGGTCGCGCGGGCGACGAGGTCACGCTGTTCGACGGTCAAGGCTTTGAATTCCTCGCTCGAGTCACGCGTTGCGGCCGGCACGAGGTCGAACTGGCTGTCGTCGAGCGGCGTGAGGTGAACCGCGAACTGAGCAGACGACTGGTCGCTGCCGTGGCCTTGCCCAAAGGGGATCGCCAGCAGTGGCTGGTCGAAAAGCTGGTCGAGTTGGGCGTGGCGGAGTTGATTCCCTTGCAGACGGAACGAAGCGTGGCCGAGCCAGGAACCAAAGCGCTCGAACGCTTGCGGCGCGGCGTGATCGAGGCGTCGAAGCAATGTGGCCGCAATCGCTTGATGCAAATCGGCGAGCCGCGTGCGTGGAGGCGATATGTCGCAGAGGCGACGACAGGTTGCCGGTTGTTGGCTCACCCGGGCCATCAATCCGCGGACATGAGTATTGTTAGCAGCCAGCTAGCGGTTCAATTTGCCGTTGGCCCGGAAGGGGGCTTCACCGACGAGGAAGCAAACCTGGCGGCTGGCGCAGGCTGGCAGCCGGTTTCACTGGGCGAAAGAATCCTACGTGTCGAGACGGCGGCGGTGGCGCTGGCCGCGCGCTTAAGTCTTTGAGCGGCCAATGCCAAGTGGCAATGGCCAAGGCCCCCCTGGCAGAAACAACATGAAATGATTCAGATAATGGCGTGTGGCGATGGCTCGCGCGTTGAAGCCGCGAGCGTTTAGCACGCTTGGTTCTCGAGCTGATGACACTCCAACTGATCGACTTTTTGGGCCTGGGCTGGTGCTTCGTGGCGGGAGGCGTGATTTACCACGTCATTGCGCTGACGGCGATGCGCCTGCGCGCCAAGGCCGATCGTTCGACCCTCGCACACCGACACGACCCGATGGCCGAACCGCACGGCGTAACCGTGCTCAAGCCGCTGTGCGGCTGCGACGAGGAGTTGGAACAGAACCTCACCAGCTTTGCCCAGCAGTCGTGGCGACCGATGCAGATTCTACTGGGCGCGGCCGATGCGCACGATCCGGCGCTGGCCGTGGCGCGCCGTGTCGCCGAGCGCTTTCCCGCAGTCGACATCCAGGTGATTTGCGAGCCAACGCTGGACTATGCCAACCCCAAGGTGCAAGTCCTCGAGATGCTGTCTCGGCACGCCAAATATGGTTTTATTATGATCAGTGACAGCAACGTGCAGGCCGAGCCCGACGATTTGGGCAGCCTGATGACGGTCGCCGCCGACCCGAACATCGGGCTGGTCTATCAACGAGTCGTGGGCGTGGGGGAACAATCGGTCTGGGCCGCGCTCGAAAATCTAAAGCTCAGCGACTTTGCCGGTGCCGGGATCACGGCCCTCAAGCATGTCATCGGCGCCGACGCCGTGATGGGCAAGGGGATGTTGCTCCGCCGCGAAGCGCTCGACAGCATTGGCGGTTGGCCGGCCGTGGCCGATGTGGCCGCCGAGGACTATGTATTGGGCCAGTCCTTGCACAAGGCGGGCTGGCTGGTCGAGTTGGCCCCCGTTGCCGCGCGCACCGTACACGTCCGCTGGTCGTGGTCGGGATTCTGGAATCGCGCGGTTCGCCACGCCGCCTTGCGCTTCCGCTTGTCCCCCTGGACATTTCCGCTCGAATTGCTGCTGATCAACCCGGTCTCGCTGACATTCGCCATGATGATGTGCGTGGGGCTGAGCGTGCTGCCGGCGTTTCTCGCGGCCTGCCTCGTGCGGATTGTGGCCGACACGATCGTGCTGCGTTGGCTGCGCGGCACGGCCATGCGACCGGCCTTCATGCTGCTGGCGCCGGTCAAAGACTTGCTGCTGGCCGCTAGTTGGTTCCGCGCGCTGTTTGTCCAGCAAATTGGCTGGCGCGGCACGATGATGCGCTTGGGCTGGGGCACGCGGCTCAGCCAGACCGGCAGCCCGTTCGAGCGCGAGCTGGAACACACCGAAGTGCATGGCCTGCGCGGTCCCAGTCGGCAAGAAGGGCGCACCACGCGAATTTGAGCTGAGTTGATCTACGTCGCGGGACGTCTGACGCGGCGCGTGACTATTCTTCCGCCGCCGGCTCGTTAACGTCGCTCATTGTCCAGCGCACGCCGGTGCCAGTGCCGTCGCCGATGAATCGCAACCGGGCGACGCGATGATTCCGATTCAGGCTGTTGATCGTGTCGTGCAGACGGCGCTTCGAGTCCTGTTGTGGCTGTGGCGGCAATGGATCGTCGATCCGCACGGGCCAGCCTTCTTCTTCAAACGCGGCCAGGACCATCTCCTGGTTCGGCGCGGGGACTTTGAATTGCTTGATCAAAGCCGAGCCCAGCCGCAACTCTTGCAGTTCGGCATCCCAGTGAGGGGTGGCCAGCGGCGCTTTGACACGGGCATGCGGCTTGTCGGCGCGCTTCTTGCGCGGCGACTGCTCCTGCATCTCGGCGACGAACTCGACGCCCGCCTCGGTCAGGACGAAGCACGTGCGGCGCGTGAAGATCAAACCGCGCGAAGGATGAAAGTCGCGAGTCTCTTCCCCGGGCAACGTGACTTCGCGCGCATGTTGCACCAAACCCTTGCGCACCAGCCAGCGAAGATCGCTGCGGGTCATGTCGGCGGCCAGCAACTCGCCGATCTCGATGGCGAACTCCCAGGCGCCACCTTCCAAGTCGAGCCCATATTCATAGGCTCGCTGCAACCGACTCAGGCCGCGCAACAAGCGCGCGGACGAAACGTGTGACAATTTGCGATCGTCGCGCGATCGCTCGTTGGCACCGTGGTCGTCAGGTCGATTTGAAGGTCGAAACATTGCGCTCGAGCCGTCCTTGATATCCGCCAAACATTCCCGTTGCCCGAGGCGAAGTTCCTTTCGCGAGGCAGCAAGATAAAACAAAGGGGCAACATGGATTCATTTCCACGTCATGGGAATTATGAGAAGTTTGCGGCGAAAAACAAGAATATTCAGAATATTTAAGTCGCGACGAGACAACGACTTGCGAGTTTAGATAAGATAGAAAGGATAAATAAAACACGAAGCCTACTGGCAGACTTATTTGTCTGTATAACCCCCTATTACAGGGTATTAGAACCGGCATGGGAGGGCCTGATTGACCAGAAAGTGGCTGGACGGTTGGCTACCAACCCGCCGGTACGACGGCCTTGGACGCAGCAGCCGGGCGTGTTTTGGGCATGCGGCACTTGGCCAAATAGACGTCGCGAATCAGATTTTGATATCCCGCGACCATGCGATCGAGCGACCAGTGGTCAACGACGACGCTCCGACCCTGATGCCCCATTTGCGCCGCGCGCTTTCGATCGCTCAGCAAGGCGTAAACATGATCGGCCAGCCCGTCCAGGTCGCCAGCCGGGGCCATCAAGCCGTTGACGCCGTGCCGAACCGTTTCGGGAATCGACCCGACCTGGGTGGCGATTACGGGCTTGCCGCAAGCCATCGCCTCCAGGATCGACACCGGGTTCGCTTCCATGTGCGAGGTGAGGACCAGCGTGTCGCTCAACGCCAGCAACTCGGGCACGTCGGCTCGGGTTCCCAGGAATCGCACGGCCGAATCAAGGCAAAGCTGACGCGACAAGGCTTCCAATTCGCCGCGCCGTGGGCCGTCGCCGATCACCAGGAACCGGGCCTCGGGCAAGCGGCGGTGGACCTGGGCCGCGATGTTCAGGAACAATTCATGGTTCTTCTCGGGGCGCAGGGCGGCCACGATCGTCGCCACCGGCTCTTCGGCCGACAAGCCCAGCGAAGCGCGCAGCGTTTCGTTAGCCGGCAGCGGCCGAAACCGACCGGTGTCGACACCGTTGGGAATGACGAACACCCGACTGGCAGGGCAGCCTTCGTGCTCGGCCAGGTATTTCCCGTGTGGCACGGCACAGCCAATGAATCCGTCGGTCAACGGAGTGAGCAAGCGATTCATTTGCTCGACCCGGTCGGGTAGCCCCGTCGAGTGAAGTGCCGACAAGATCACGGGCACGCCGGCGCGCCACGCGGCCAGCCGGCCCCAGAACATTTTGTCGCCGCCGGTCCCCACGGTCACCACGGCATCGATCCGCCGCGCCCGCATCAGTTGCGTCAACCGCGGCAGCACGGCCACGTCGTACTTGTGTGACAACAATCCGGTGAACGCCGGGATCTCCTGCGCCAGCACCTCGCCCAAGGGGCCGAATTGCTTCAAACAGCAGAGTTCCGGCGCGAACCGCGAACGGTCCATCCGCCGCACCAGGTTCACCAACAGCGTTTCGGCGCCGCCGACCGGCATGCTGGTGATGACGAACATCACGCGCAAGGGGCCACGGTCATCGGGATGGGCCAAACGCGAGCGGCGAAAACCAATCATGCGGTCACCTCTTCCTGGAACGACTGGCGGACAAAGATGGGATCCTTGGCACGGCGGCGGCATTTGTTCGGGTCAACCGTCGTCCAGTTCTTCAAGCGCAACAAGTCGGGGTCGCCGTGAATCCGCCGCAAGTGATACGCATCGTCCCCTGGCCAGTTGTACGCGCCATAGGCCGAGCAAACCGCCTCGAAGCCGGCGTCATACGCCACCTGGAACGCCTGCTGACTCATGTTGGCCGGCATGCCAAAGGGGAAAGCAAAGTAGCGGACCTGTTGCCCCAGAATTGCTTCCAAGTCGTTCCGCGACCCGGCGATTTCGTCCTCCAACACTCGGGCGTCGGTGATCGAGCCCAAGCTCCGATGGTGCCGCGTGTGGGCGCCGACCTCGATGCCCGCCTGGGCCAGTTCGCGCAATTGCTTCGGAGTGTTCGGCGCCAAGGGCTCGCCGCGGGCCACGTCGTGCGGAAACGGCGTCTGATCGATCACGAACTGCGACGCGACAAAGTACGTGCAAGGAATCTGCTGCTCGATCAACAGCGGCAGCGCCACGCGGCAATTGTCGGCGTAGCCATCGTCGAACGTCACGTGAACGCAAGGGCGATCGTTCACTCCCGATGAAATGCGCGCCTGGGCCTCGGCTAGCGTGACCAGATCAAAATGCTCGCGCAACCAGCGCATCTGGGCCACGAACACTTCGGTCGGGCAGGTCCAACCATTCGGCGTCGTGTCAGCCACCCGATGATAGAACAGGATCATTACCGGCGCCTGGAACCGGGCCGAGTCGCGCGCGCTACGCCACGCGCGATACGGCAGCGTGCCGTGATAATAGGCGTTCAGAATCAACAGCTTCCACCAGGGCATGGGACTTGCGCTCCGCAAGGACGTGGCGACGACGGGGTTATTCTTCGGTCGGCGTTTCCGGCGTTGGCGACGATTCGTGATACTTGCGCCACTGACGGCGAACCGAGGCGCCCAGCAGCAGCACCCGCTGGCGAAGCCGGGCGATGGCGTGACGCCCAACCACGCGGACCTCGTTCAGGGGACAAGGCCGGGCCAGCCACGACGCCTTGTACGGCTCGTCGCCGCGCATGAAGTCAATGACCTCAAGCTGTTGATCGATCGCCGTCCGCACCGAAGCAATCGTGTTCAACCAGCCCGGCTTGTGCTTGCCGAGCGTCGGCTCAAAGCCGCTTTGATACAGGTACAACGTCCGGCCGGCGACCACGCCGTATTCGACGGCGGCGGGCTGGCCATCGAGTTCAACCCAGTGCAACCGCAACTGGCCGGCGGCCAGCAGCACTCGGGCCTGCTCGGTGTGGAATTGATCGAACTCGGTCGACGCAAAGCAGCCGCTCTCGCCCAAGCTGGTGCGGCGCTTCTGGTGCAGATCCTGAAACATCGGCCAGGCGGCGTCGAGTTCAGCTTCACTGGTGATGATTCGCGCCACAGCCCGGCCCGTGTCGAAATATTGCTTCTGCAGCTTCTTGACCCAGTCGCGCCGCCGCTTGGACAGCCCGGCCACGTACTCGGGCCAGGTCGGCGGCAGGGCGATCCGCCACGTGCTGTAAGGTTGGCTGACCAGGGACTGATGACCGGCCCGTTCGAGTGCTTGCCGCAGCAATTGAATGTTTTGGTCCGCGGCGGTCACGCCGTCGAGCACCAGCGCGTCCCAGTGGCTCCCCTGTTCGCTCGACAGACAGGCGGCGACGGCATCGACCACGGCGCTTTCGCAGCCGGGCACGGCCATCAACGTCAGATAGTCCGAGCAGACCTCGCCGGAGCCGAGCATCTGCAACACGCGACCGGCAATGGGTGTGGCTTGCAGAAACAAGGGCAACAAACCGACCAGTTCGCCGTGGCCATCGCGCACGGTGATCGTCCACGGGCGGCTGGCCGAACGAGAATAGTGACGCCACCAGCCGGTTTGCCAATCGAATTGTCGAAACGGCACATCGCCGGCCAAACGGTTCCAATCGTCGCGACTGACGACTTCGGCTGGATTGGCCTGGACTACCGTGGCACGCAAGGTTGTCATGTCGCGATTGATTGCCACCACAGCGGGCGCGGCAGTCAACGGAACGATGAAGCTCGCGCCGCTGGTTACTTCAGTTGGAATTGATTCGGTCGTCGACATTCGGCAACTCGCTTCTAGGAAGCCCCAACTGATCGTGGAATCTCAATCGTCTGGCTCAAGCTTACAATGTTCGGCGTGGACGCATTCGGCAAACGAGCCACCGGCAACGGCCCACGCATCCAGTCACGCAGGCTGTCACTCGCCGCCCAGACGCTGTGGCGCACGTGCGAAGCGAAGCTGCGAGGCAGCACCCACAATTGCAATGCCGCGCGCGGCTGCGCCCGCCAGTGGGCCTTGTATGGTTCATCACCACGCATCAAATCAAGCGTGCGCATCCCCTCGGCCAGCGCCAGTTGAATCAGCGCCGCCTGCAACACCCGGCCGGGCTCTCGTCGCAGTTCCGCCGGTTCGAGACCCGACTGATAGGCGTACGTCACGCCGTCGCCGAGCAGGTGATACTCGATGGCCACCGGTCGGCCGTCCCATTCGAGCCAGTGCAGCCGGGCGCGCCCTTCGGCGGCCAACAATTGCGCCGCTTCCAAGTGGAACGCCGCCACGTGTGATTGTGCAAAACAACCTGTTTCGCCCAGACTGGCTCGCCGGCGGTGATGCAGATCGAGCAGCATCGGCCAGGCTGCGGTCAGACTTTCGACGTTGCTAGCCGAGCGCATGACCGCGCGGCCCGAATGAATCGACCGCCGCAATACTTTGCGCAGTTGCTTGCGATGCGAAGTCGACACTTGATTTAGGTATTCGTCCCACGTGGCCGGCAGCTCAATGCGCCAGCAACTCAGGTCGGGATGCCCATAGACCAGCAGCTCGCGCGCCGCGAGTTCCTGGCCCAATCGACACATCATCGCGTCTTCGGCGTCGACCCCCTCCAGACTCAGTTGGTGCCAACTCGAAGGATCGTTTGCCACGTTGGCCCGCGCGACCAGGAAATCGGCGATCGCCACGGCAGCCTTAGCTTCCCAGCCCGGCCGACAGAGAACCGTTTGATAATCGGTGCAAACCTCGCCCGAGCCCAGCCAGCGCAACACTCGCCCTTGGCGCGGCGACTGTTCGAGATACAGGGGAGCGAGGGCCAACAACTGGTCGTCGTCATAGAGCGCCAAGACGTACAACTGGCGCTGGCAACGAGCCGTGGTCGCCCCCTGAAAGTGCCACCACCACGTTTGCAGCCAACGCCAACCGCGGAACGGTACGCCGCGCGTCAACTGCTCCCACTGGGGACGGATGGCCGTCAATTGATCTTCGGTGGTGAAAAGTTGGACGTTCATGGTCAGTGCGCGTGCGTTAGCGATGCGAGCCGCCCCTGGTCACCTCTTGCGCAATGTGTTTCGACGACGAACGAGCAAGTTCGCCGTCGCACACACCCCGCGCGCAGGGTGACCGCATGAACTCTAGGTTCCAGTTATCGTGAGCGCCGGCGCTGGGTGAGGCGATTCGCCACAGTGCCGCATCGACCTACACGGTTCCGCTGGTAACGAAGGTGCGAGTTGTAACGGCGTCCCCGGGTGGCGCACGTCGGTCGTCCGAATCACGGGCCAATTTGCCGCAAGTCATGGCCAAGAGCGGACTACGTTTACATAGCTGTCATTTCCGACTCCGCGGTAATCACGACGATGAACACTCCGGCGACGACGTTTCCGACTCCGACTGACTTTGCCCGCTTGTTCCTGCGCTATCCGGCGCGCTGGATCATCCCGCTGGTGCTTGTGGCCGCGGGGGGCGCGGCCTATGCGCTGCTGCGACCCGACACGTGGGAAGCGTCTCAGGCGCTCGTGGTGCGCAACGAAGCCAACGGCAACCTGAGCGAGCCCGGCAAGTTCCGCCACAGCGACGAGCTGAAGGCGATTCTGGAAACGGTGCTCGAAGTCTCGAAAACGCCGAACGTCGCCCGCGATACCCTGGTGGCCGTCGGCCCGCCCAGCGATCGCCAGGTGGCCGGCCCCTGGCCTAGCGAGCAGGAAGTCGCCGACTTCAGCGACACGATCAAGCTCGCGCCCCCCAAGGGGGCCGAGTACGGCAAAACCGAGATGTTCTATCTGAAGGTCCGCGACCGCGAGCGCCCGCGAGCGCTCAAGCTGACCGAAGTGCTTTGCAAAGAAATTGAAACACGCTTTGCCCAGTTGCGCGGCCAGCGGGCCGGCAGCCTGGTCGACGAACTTGAAGCGGGCGTGCAACTGGCCCAGACGGACCTGGCGGCCACGACCGTCAAGCTCAAACAACTCGAAGCGAGCGTCGGCAGCGATCTATCCGAGTTGCGCCACTTGCACCAGGGTGGCGGCGGCAGCGAAAGCGACCTGCGACGCCGCTCGCTCGAACTGGAAAACGAATTGCGCCAGGCCGTCATCATCGAAGCCAATCGCAAGGTGTTGCTGGCCGCGCTCGAAGAAGCCCAAACGGGCCGCGGCGGCTTGCAGACCATTCCCAACGGCCTGCTCGAAACGCAGCCAACGCTCAAGAAGCTGATCGAAGGTCTGATCGACGCCCAGGTGCGCACATCGCAGTTGCTGGGCACCATGTCGACCGAGCATCCGCTGGTTCGCGCCGCCAAAATCTCGGAACAAGAGATCAGCGACCATCTTCACGCGGAGTTGGCGACGGCCATTCGCGGCTTGCGCATCGACATCCAGTTGGCCCACGACCGGGTCGATTCGCTAAATGAGCAGCGTGACGAATCGCGTGAGCGGTTGGTGCGACTGGCCGGACTACGAGCCGAGTACACCAACCTGATCGCCGAAAGCGAACAGCGCAGCAAATACCTGAGCGAGATGGAACGGAAGCTGGTCGAAGCCAAAGCGGTCCAGGCCAGCACCGTGAAGACCAGCTTGATCAGCCGGGTCGACGGCCCCGAAACCGGTCCCAAGCCGGTCGGGCCCGGGCGAACCACGCTGTTGGCGGCGAGCCTGGCCGGCGGACTTGCCGTCGGCGTCGGCGTGCTGCTGCTCACCGCGCCCGCCGGGTTCGGCGCGCGACCTGCCAACCAAACCGTGATCGAATCAGCGTCGACCGAAACCAACGCCCCGGCCAAGCGGCTGTCGCTGAAACAAGCGCTGGCCCGCGTGACCCATCCCGCCGCCTAGACTTCGCACGACGGATTCACCATGACGACCACTCTGCCTATTGGCCAGGCGATCGATCAAGCGTCGGCCAGCGTTCACACCATCGCCACGCCGGTGCGTGTCTTGCACGTGATCAACGGCCAGCATTTCGCCGGCGCCGAGCGTGTGCAGGATTTGCTGGCCATGCGGCTGGGCGAGTTCGGCTTTGAGGTCGAGTTCGCTTGCTTGAAGCCTGATCAGTTCCCGCGCATGCGCCGCAGCCAGCAGAATGCGCTCCATTTGCTGCCCATGCGGGGCAAGTTCGACCTGCGTCCGGTACGCGACCTGGCCCGGCTGGCGCGCGAGCGGAACGCCGCGATCATCCACACCCACACGGCCCGTTCGGCCTTGCTGGGGGCGCTGGCCGCTCGGTGGGCCGGCGTTCCGCTGGTTCATCATGTCCATAGCCCCGCCGCCGCCGACACCACGCAGCGTTTGCGCAACTGGGCAAATGCCAAGGTCGAGACGTTCAGCGTCCGCCAAGCCAGCGAAGTGATCGCCGTTTCGGCGGCACTGGCCAATTATGTGGCCCAGCGCAAGCTGACTCGGGGAGCGGCACACGTGGTCTGCAATGGCGTGCCGTGCGTCGGCGACTTGACCGAGCGCGCGATACCTGGCCCGACTTGGACGGTGGGCGTGATGGCGTTGTTCCGTCCGCGCAAAGGCTTGGAAATGCTGCTCGACGCCGTCGCGGCCCGCGTGGCGACGGGGGACGACCTGCGAATTCACGCCGTCGGCGCTTTTGAAACCCCCGACTACGAAGCCGAAATCATGCGCCGCGTGGCGCGGCTGGGACTGGCGTCGCGGATCGAATGGCGCGGCTTCCGGCAAGACATCGCCGCCGAGTTGGCGATGATGGATCTGTTCGTGTTGCCCAGTTTGTTCGGTGAAGGGCTGCCGATGGTCATCCTGGAAGCGATGGCCGCAGGTGTCCCCGTCGTGGCCACCCGAGTGGCCGGCGCGCCCGAGGCCATTCGCGACGGCGTCGATGGCTTGCTGGCCGAGCCGGGTGATGCTGTCTCGCTGGCCGATTCGATCGGGCAGTTCGTGAACGGCAATTTCGATTGGCGGCAAGTTCGACAAAGCGCCCACCGCCGGCAAGCCGAGCGGTTCTCCGATCGCAGCATGGCGGCCGGCGTGGCCGCGGTCTATCGCGAGGTACTGGGAACATGAGTGTCGACCAGGTCGATGAACTGGTGTCCAAGGAACCGTCGGCGTCCGTGAAGTCGATCGATTGGCCGGCGGCGGAAGTTGCCATCGACGAGGAGGTCAATCAATCACAGGCCCAGGCTTCGAGCCAGGCGTACGAGATTTTGGGCGTGCGGCTGTTGGACGTCACCTTCGACGGGGCCGTGGCGTTGCTCGAATCGCTGCTAATCGACGAGCCGGGCGAGCCCATGACGCTGTACTCGGTGAACAGCCAGGCTTTGAATCTGGCCGCGCGCGATCTCGATTTTCGCCGCGTACTGAACGAAGGGGACTACGTCTTTGCCGAAGGGGCCGCGGTTCGCTGGGCGGCACGACTACAGGGCAAACGACTGCGGGCCAACTTGAACGGCGAAGAGTTGATTCCCGCCTTGCTCCATGCGACCGCCGACCAAGGCTATCGCTACTACATGCTCGGCGGCAGCCCCGAATCGGTTCGCCGCACGGCGCAATTGGCTACCCAGATGTTCCCCGGCTGGGAGCTGGCCGGCTTTCATCATGGCTACCTGCACGCCGGCAACCGTGCCGCGGCCTTGCGCGACATCAATCGTCATCGCCCGCATTTGTTGCTCGTCGGCATGGGGAGCCCCGTCCAGGAGCGTTGGATTCACGATCACCGCGATTTGCTCGACACGCGAGTTTGCGCCGCGGTGGGAACGATGTTCGGCTATCGCGCCGGCGAAAAGCCATGTGGCGACACCTGGATTCGCCGCGCCGGCTATGGATCGCTGCCAGCCTTCGTGCAACAGCCCGAGAAGCTGCGGCGGCAGATCGCCTCGAACTCGGCGTTGTTAAGCCGAATTGCTTGGGCTCATTGCGTGGCCAAGTGTCGTCGGCGGTTCTCGCGCCGCGGCCACTCGCGCGGCTAGTCGTCACCAGCGCGCCATACGAGGGCAGGGGAGCGCTTCCCCGACGCGTCACCTCGCTTTCACCAGCGCTTCGGTAGACCTTCACACGATGTGGTCGGCATGCTATCGGCATCCCCTGCGCCTCGTTTTGGGCCAGCGCGGGACAACTGCCACAGGATGCCGGCACGATGGTTCGCTTGCGCCGATTAGGCCCGGGCTGGGTTCGCGACCTACCCGACACGCGCGATTTTCGCCCCGACAGCGACGCTCTGCGCTCGCTGTTTGGCGCGTTGCCTCGATCGCGTTCCGCGCGCACCGCTCGCCCGTCGAAAGTTGATTGGCGCGAATACCTGATCGAGCCGAACGAGTCGCTGGCGCTGCCCGCCTGTCTGTCACCGGCGCGGGCGTGTGTCGCCATGGCCCAATACTTCGAGCGCCGGGCCAGCGGGCAGTTGATCGATCTTTCCCCCTGGTTTCTGCAGGCGGTCACTCAACGGGTCACGGGGCGACCGCTCGATGAACCAGCAGGCTTGCGCGACACGCTGAAGAGTTTGTCGCGGTTTGGCGCGCCACCGGCCGAACTGTGGAAAACCGCGGAAAACAGCCCGTTTTCTGCAATAAATGACCCGGTTTTGTTCGGTTATGCGCGCGAGTGGCGCGAGCTGCGCTACGTGCGACTTGACGCCCCCGAAGCTACCGGCGCGTTGTCGCTGCGCGTGGTCAAAGCGTTTCTCGCCGCGGGTTTCGTGGCCGTATTTGGCGGCGTGCTCCCCGAGTTATTGGCCGCCAACGGCGAGATCGGCTTTCCGACGCGACACGAAGCGGCCACGTCGGCTCAAGCGCTGTTGGTGGTGGGCTACGACGATCAACATCGTTGGCGTTCACACCGCGGAGCGCTGCGCGTGCGCGCGTTCTTTGACTCGGACTGGGGTGAAGCGGGCTGCGGCTGGCTGCCTTATCGCTATGTCGAAGAGCGCCTGGCCGGCGACTTCTGGACGTTGGCGCGCCCTGACTGGTTCGCGAGCGGCGAGTTTCAATCGTTGCCGCGTGAATGACGAGCTTTACCGGTTATTCGCATTCACCAGCGCGCCACCTGGCCGCCACCAGGGCTTGTGTATCGCGCCCCCGAGGCGTTCGCGAAAGTGGCGAATGTCGTCGCGACCAGATGGTGGCACACCATCGGATCGCGCGCGACGAGCCCACCCGACTACCCCGTGGAGAGACCATCATGAGATTGCTTTTGCGGCGCCTGTGGCGCGAACAGTTTGGATTCCTGGCTGCGAGCGAGTTGGTGCTGGCCGGCTCGATGGTCGTCGTCGGCGGCGTCGTCGGCTGGACGGCCTTGCGCGACACGGTCGTCGAAGAGATGGCCGACATCAGCACCGCCATCGGTAACTTGGACCAAAGCTACGCCTATAGCGGCGTGGTCGGTCACAGCTCGTTCACCGCCGGCAGTTCGTTCATCGATCGCGCCGACTCGGTCGATCGTGGCCTGGTGGCGCACGCGCCGGGCAAGATTCTGGTCTGTGCCGATGTGTTCGGCAGCACGCCGATGGCGCAAGCTCCCGCGGTCGCGCCACCCACTCCGCCTGTTCTACCGCCACCAGCAGTCGTTCCACAGCCAGAAGTGGCTGCCGCGCCGCCAGTCGTTATTCCCGCGCCGGCTCCAGTCGCGACCGCGACGGTGACGGCAACGGCGGTTCAGACCTCGCAGCCTTGCGTCACGGTCACAACCAAGTCCGGCGTGATTACCGTGACGGTTTCCACGACGGCCACGATTGTGCCTCCCGCGGCACCATGCCCACCGCCGGCTCCTCCATGCCCGCCTCCGGCTGTCGCGCCGGTCTGCCCGCCGGTCGTTCCGAACTGTGCCGCGTTGCGGGGACTGATCGCAGCCAATTCGGGTTGTGTCCATGCCCCAGGCTTTGGGTACGGCTGTCTGCATTGCCTCGGCGGGGGGCTGCCCGAAGGATACAACGCTGGCCCGCGCGTGATGTTCACGCCTCCGCCAATTCACCCGGCACCAGCGGTCGTGGTGCGCGCCCAACAGGCCCAAGGGATCGATATGCGGTTCAACGTGGTCGGCAACGAGCAACTCAAGCAGTTGTCAACGATGCCGGGGGTGCGCGTGTTGCAGATTGCCGGCAGCGGCGTGACCGACGCCGGGTTGATCTACCTGAAAAAGCTCGGCGAGTTGGAAGAGCTGCACCTGGTCGGCAGCGAGATCACCGACGCCGGACTGGCCGAGTTGGCCGAGATTGGCACGCTGAAGCGGTTGTTCATCGTCAGCGGTGGCATCTCGGACAAGGGAGTCGACGCGCTCCTAAAAATGAAAAACTTGCAGATGTTGTCGCTTCCCTGGGCGCAAATCTCGGCCGAGGGTTGGGCCAGGCTCGAAAAGGGACTACCCCACCTGACCGTGATCCGTTGAACCAAAGACAGTCGGGCCGCGTGTCACGGGTGTCACCAACGAGGACAACAGCTTCATTCATCAATAGATTCAGCGGAAGAAAAACTTCTCTCTCCTTCGACCGCCGATTCGATGACGTGAAATGTCGCCCCTCGCACCCGTGGCCGGGCTCGACTTAGGGATCAGCAAGTCTTGCCTGGCAAAGAGTCACGGTGGAAAAACAAAGAAAGCCAGGTTCGAGGCATGCTCGAACCTGGCTTTTCATTTGGCTGTGGGTCTGCATCATGCGACCCAACAATCCGGTCGATCGACCAAGTAACGACTACGGCGAGGTACTGCCGTCGAAATTGGCCGCGCCGGGGATATGCACGCTGACGCACAGTTGCACACACTTCGACTGCTGGAAGTTGGTCGTGGTGACCGAACTATCGCAGAAGTCCGGCAAGTCGACGAACTGACCGCCAGCAGTAACGGCGCAGTGGCCGAAGGTACCGCTGATCGAGTAGCTCTGGTCCAAGTTGGCAATGGCCTGAGCCACGTCAGCCAATTCGGTGACCACCGCTTCGCGGACGGCGCCGAAACCAGCGATCACGCCGAGCACCGCAATGCTCGCGTACAAGACGGCCTCCGCCGACAACAAGAAACCTTCCTGTTCACTCCACAGACGCTGAACAACCTTCATTTTCTCTCTCCAAAAAATGAAGCACTAACGAGATTTCGCGCTGCCCACGCTGGACTGCGCTTCAAATTGTGTTGACGCATGCTGCGTCGGCTCGCGATCGTCCTCCGGTAAGCTTTGGGGGAAATACCAGCCAGCCGAGCGAGGGCAGCCAAGAAAGTCACCACACTCTCAAAGCCACTCATTCACTCAACACATCCGATACTATTTAGTCGATTTATTCGTGTCAAGCTATTTTATCTATTTAAATCATCTATTTTATTTATTCATCCAGATCGTTTTCTTTGGAACACCTCGACTGGAAACGAAAAAGGGCGGCCCACCCATAGGTTGGCCGCCCTTTTTCTTTGTCTTGTCGGCTCGATCGCAGGCCCGATTCTTCACCGGTTCTGCGGTCGAGCCGTTCGTTGATGGCTCGATAAAAAGCCTGTGTTTTACGGGCTATTTGCTCCGTCGGTGTTCGCGCCCAATGGGTGGACGAACCCTCCTACAACCACGCACTTGGATTGCTGGACATTGGTGCCAGTGGCGTTCGACCGGTCACAGAAGTCGGCTCGGTCGATGAACTCGCTCCCGGCCGAGGCGGTCGCGTGACCTGCCACTCCGCTGAACCCAAAGCTCTGATTCAGGTTGGCAATCGCCTGGGCGACGTCGGCCATTTCGGTCACGATAGCGTCGCGAATCGAGGTCACACCGACACAAACACCAATGACCAAAACAGTTAGGATGATGATCAATTCGGCCGAAATGATGGCGGCGTCGGTCTCAATACACAGGTTCGAAAGGCAGCGAGACATATTCTTGGGCTCTCCGGTGAAGAATCATCACAGTTCTTCACACTAATCAAATTACCCATTTTATCAAGTTCTTTACATCGGGTTTTCTCGATAGTGGTAAACATCAGCAGGGGCAGGAGTTAAAGCGGCAACCGCCTGATCCGGTTGCTGGCTAAAGGTGTCCCTATCGGGAGCCACCGAAAAGCAAACAGGGAGTTCGGACCTGGTGCCCGAACTCCCTGTGAGTTGGCTCGTTTTTTCGACGGGCAGCGCCGATCCAAGCGACGCTAGTTCGTTACGTTAAACGTGCGGAAGAAGTTCCGCAGTTCAAGGATGGCCGGGCCCCACAATATGATCATCGCTGCGGGGGCCAAACAAAGCACCATCGGAAACAACAGCTTGATACCGGCCTTGTTGGCGCGCTCGTCGGCGTTTTGGCGATGCATCAAGCGGACGCCGTCGGCGTATTCGCGCACCGCGGCCACCATGTTCGTGCCCAGCCGTTCGCTCTGCGAAACCAGCCCCGCCATCGAAACCACCTCGGGCGTGTCGATGCGCTTGGCAAAGTTCTCGAACGCGCGTCCCATCGTATTCATGTCAGCGTGACGGCGCACGATTTCAAGCTCGACCGCCATGTCGGGATGGGCGAACACCACTTCGCGCGAAACGTGCCCCAGCGCGTCGTTGAATGCTAGACCGCCCGTCATACACATGGTCAACATATCAAACGCGTCGGGCATGCTGCGCTGGATCATGTGCAACCGCCGCTTGGCCTGCATCCGCAAGACAATCCACGGCAAGACATAGACCAACGCGCTGATCGCCATCCCCCAGATCAAGATTGGCGCCGTCAAGTCGCGGCGCTCGGGACCGACCATTACGGCATAGATACCGGTCATGACAATGCAAAAGATCGCCAAGGCGTTACGCAGCGCCAGGAATTCGCTGCGAGCGGTTGGCTTGTAGTAGCCAGCGCGCTGCAAGTCGCGGGTCAGATCGTCAGTCGAGCCCATCAGCGACGGAAGTTGGGACGCCAAAGCCTCGGTCCATTCACCAAACAACGGGCCGCGAGTCGGAGCCTCGCTAGCTTCATTGGCGATTTGTTCCTGGATCCCGCCGCGCCAGCCGCGCACCAGCGATCGCAGAAAGAAGACCAGGCCCACGATTCCGAAGAACGCCGCCAGGGTCACAAGTTCGATTAACATGCTCGTCGGCTCCCCGCGTCAAGCGCGGTCGTATCAGCAAGAGTCAGTTTAGTAGTCGTTGCGCAGCAGCCCGGCCACCCAGACCAGCCCCACGAATTGCAGCACGCAGGCCAGCCCCAATAGCAACTGCCCGCCCGGCACCACAAAGAATTGCCCGACATACTCGGGCTCGAACATCATCATGTACGTGAACACGGTCGGGCCGGCTAGCGAAACGACCAGGGTGGCGATTCTGCTGGCGCCGGTGGCCGCCATGAACTGTCGCTGGTAGCTGATGCGGTCGCGAATGACGCCGGCTAGACGATCGAGCGTGATGGCCAGATTACCACCGCTGCGACGTTGCACGTTGAACGTGGCGGCCAGAATTCGCACCTCGGTCAACGGCGCGCGAGCGATCAAGGCCCGCATGGTCGCCGGCAGCGACAAGCCCATGTCGAGTTGTCGGGCACAGCGGCGAAACTCAATTCCCAGTGGGACCGGCATCGACACGCCCACCTGGCCGATCGCCTGATCCAGCGTCTCGCCGGCGCGCACGGCCCGCGACATCAGGTCCATCACCTCGGGCAACTGAGCGCGAATGGCCGCCAAGCGCCGGCCACGACGGAACGTGAAGAACGCCACCGGCGCGGCCAGTCCGACCAGCGATGCCATCACCGCTTCGAGGATGTCGTCGCGGGCGACGAATACCGTCCCCCCCACGGCCAGGCCGCAAAGGATAATTAACAGAAACGCCGGTTCGGCGGTAATGTCGAGCCCGGTCTGGTAGACCAAACGACGAAACCGCCAGTCGATCCGATCGGTGAACTGACCTTTGAACGCGTCAGCCACCGGCGGCGGCAACAGGCGAATGCTTTCTTCCACAGCGGCGCCGCTGTTGCCGGCCGCGTTCAGGTCGCGCACCATTAGCACCACCGTGGCGCCGACCAGCACCACCAGCAAGCTCGCGTACAGCAGCAGTGTCGTATCCATGATGTCTCATTCCCTCTGGGCTCAAGCTGTCGGCCATTGCTGGTCGCGGCAGCCGGAGGTTTCAGCTTAGTTTCCGGCCGACCGCGGCGTGCCAACGGCCAGGCGGCGTTTGACAAACAGTTCGGCGGGCAGATTGCCACCGGCCGCTTGAATCCGCGTCAGGCACTTGGGCTGGTAACCGGTGAAGAAGAACTCGCCGACCGCCACGCCATTGGCGTCGACGCCGGTCTGCTCAAATCCGCATACGTCTTCGATCTCGAACTGGCCGTTGCGAACCCCGAGGATTTCCGACACCTGCATGATCCGGCGCGGGCCACCCTTCAAGCGCGATGCATGCACCACCAGCGTGATACCCGAGGCGATGTACTGTCGCACGACGTCGATCGGCAGTTCAAAGCCCGTCATGGCCGACATCATCTCCAAGCGAGTCAGGGCGTCGCGCGTGGTGTTGGCGTGGATTGTGGTCAGCGAACCTTCGTGACCGGTGTTCATGGCTTGCAACATGTCCCACACTTCGGCGCCGCGGACTTCGCCCACGACAATGCGGTCGGGCCGCATACGCAAGCTGTTTCGCACCAGATCGCGTTGCGTGACCTGGCCCAGTCCCTCGGTGTTGGGCATGCGCGTTTCCATGCGTACCCGGTGCTTGTGTTGCAGAATCAGTTCGGCCGAGTCCTCGATGGTGATGATCCGCTCTTCGGCCGGGATGAACCGGCTCAGAACATTCAACAGCGTCGTCTTACCGGCGCCGGTGCCCCCCGAGATCAACATGCTCACCCGGGCGTCGACCGCGGCCCGCAAGAACTTGACCATGTCGGGCAAAATCGATTGCTTGGCCAGCAAGTCGTCGATTGTCAACGGGTGATGGCCGAAACGACGAATCGACAGGGTCGGGCCTTCCAGCGACAACGGCGGAATCACGGCGTTCACACGGCTGCCGTCGGCCAGACGGGCATCGACCATCGGGTTCGACTCGTCAATGCGCCGGCCCAGCTTGGCGACGATCCGCTGCATGATCCGCAACAGGTGCGCGTCGTCGGCAAACACAATGTCGGTCTGCTCCAGCCGGCCGTTCCGTTCGACGTACACCGCCCCGGGACCGTTGACCAGAATATCGGAGACGGTCTCGTCGGCCATCAGCCGCTCCAAGGGACCGAGGCCGAAGATTTCGTCCATCAGCTCGTTGACCAGGCGTTCGTGGTCGACGCCGCGCAGCTCCTTGCGCGAGTCGCAGGCCGCCTTGGCCATGCCATGCACTTCGTTGCGCAGCACCTTGACGTCGATCTTGCCCACGCGCGACAAGTCGAACGACTCGACCAACTGTTCATGAATTCGGGCTTTGACGCGCTGGAATTCATGCTCGGCGTTCAAGGCTTCGCTCGCCGGTGTCGCAGTCATGTTGATCATGATCGGTTCCTCGGGTTCGTTACTCGTCGCGTTCGTCTGCTTCGTCGGTCGGCCCCACGCGGTGGCGCCGGCCGCCAGGGTTATCGAGACAACATCAACTTGGCCAACCAGGGGTTGGCCGGGTATCCAGGAGCCGCCAACGCGCTGCTCGTGGCCAGCGGCGTCGGTTGCAAAGTCACCAACAAGCGGGGAGGCTGCGACACGGTGTCGAGTTCCACATCGACCACCGTGGCCGCCATGAAATCGACCAACGTCACTTGCGAGGCCACGGCGCCGGTGGCTGAGGTGGCCAACTGGGCCAACGGCCACGCCCGCGGCTGACCGCGCACGCTTAGCAACAAGCTAGTCAACTCCGCCGGCACAAAGTTGTAGACCGGGGCGGGGCAGCCTCCCGTCGGGATCAGCAGCGCGCCTTGCCAGGCACGCAGATCGCGAGCCGTCAGGCCTTGGCTGACTTGTCGACTCAATTCGGTGTCGTTGCCCTGCGCGTCGTCACTGAGCGCCAGTCGGCACAGCGTGGCTGGCGTCGCGTTCGGGTCGGCGCTCATGGCCGCCGCGTTCAAATAGGCCGAGACGGTGATCTCGGCCACGCCGTCGCCGCCGAGAAGGACCTGGGAATGTCGAACGTCGACGGTAAAGCGATCCGTCACCGACTGGTTGCTGGTGGCCATGTTCCAGGCCGAGCGATCCACGACCAGCGGCATCACTGGGCAGGTAGCCACCCCTTTGGGACGGAAGCCGTAGACGCGTCGATCGATCGTGGCCTGGGCATGGGCGCTGACGTCGGCGGTCATCACGCCGGCCATCTGGCCCAGCCGCACCCCCAACGGGTTGCCGCGGCCATGGTTGCGGTGAGCCACGATGCGAATCGTGTTCACATCGCCGGTCCCTTGCCAAGGCTGCATCGGCGCGCCGACTTGTGTCGGTTCGGCAATCAGGCCGGCAACCACATCGCCGGTCGGCAGATTCTTGGGGTTGTCCAGCAGCGCGATGCGTTGACCAGCGCCATGATGAAACGTGGCAATCGACAGCGCCGCTTGCCGCGCGTTGAGAATCGCTTGCGAACGATCGCTGCCCCCCAGCGGGTTGGCCAACTGTGCCGCGCCGGCCAAAGCGGCTGACTCGCACGCGGTCTGTAGTTCGCTATGCGTATGCCGCAGCCAGGCCACGTTCCACGCCACGGCCGCGAACATCAACACCACCACCAACACGACGATCATCGCAATCGTGACGTTGCCGCGGCGGCTGGCGGCCCGGACCTTGGCGTCGCAAGGGCGCGCTGGACCGGCGCTCGCTCGCCGAGGCAGGCGCGAACCGCTCGTCTTGATGATCGATTGGCGATACATGTTCGTCAGGGGCTGGGTTTGCAGGCGGGATGGCAGGCAGGTCGTTTGTGCAACGAGCCCAGGGGTAGGTGGCCCCAGGGCTCGTTAACAGGGTTCACTGAGCACTGAAGCGTGTGGCGGTTAGTTGCCGTAGCCAGGCGGGTAGGAAGGGGTGCCCGGGTAACCCACCGGATACTGCGTGGTTCCGTAGGGGAATCCGCCACCATAGCCGCCCCCCATGCCGTTCGTCGGCCGGAAGCGGGACCAATTCCAGTTGTTCATGTTGTTCGAGCTCGAATCGTTGTTGTTCGGCTTGGCGTCGTTGGCCTTGGGATCGGCAATGGTGGCCTTCGAGGCGTCGGCCGGCACGCCGCCAAACCGCTCTTCGACGAGCTGGCTGTCTTCAAAGATCAGCGTCTGGCGTCCGCCGCCACGATAGATCTCGGTTGTCAACGGCTCCGGCGGCGCCTTGATGCCGAGCATCTGCTCCAGCGTGGTCGGCTCGATGGCGTGGGCCGGCGGCTGGCTGGTCGAACTCATCATCAAGTACAAGTCACCGTGCCCCATCGCGGTTCGCAGCATGTGAGCCTGTTCGGGCGTCACGGCCAGCGTCACCGAACGGAAGGCGTTCGTATTTGGCATCTGGTTGGCCATTCGCACGTCAACCGCGCCGTTCGGATTGCGGCTGGTCGGCTCGTTGCGATTGATGGCAATGATCTCGGCCGCCTGCACCAAGGTGACCGTGGCTTCGGGGATCGGCAGCTTGCGCTTGGCCCGATCGCCGTCAACCGGCTTGACGCGGAACAGCACATCGACAATCGAACCCACGGCGGTCGACGCGCCGACCGAGCTTAGATCGTCGATCGGAATCGTGATTGCCCGCAGGCCCGGCTTGAGCTTCTTGGACAGATCGGGACCGGTTCCATCGGGATAGAAGTTCGTGGTCAGGAAGGGCTCGCCCGGCTTCAAGCCTTCACGAATCGTGCGGCCGACGATCTGCTCGGCACTGATCATCAACGTCTCGAGTGGCAGCTTGCGCTGCAACATCATTTCCTGGGTCATCGGCACCAGGGCGATGTCGCTGAGTGCGACCTTGCGTCCCTCGGGCAGCAGATTGTTCGCCAAGGGGACATTCACGGTTCGCGGCGGCTCTTTGGCCGGCGGCGCTTCGCGCACCAGCGCGGCGCGCAGGGCGTAGGCCCCCACAAGCCCGAACAGGACGGCAAAAATGCCGACGGTCATCGTACCGGTGTTGAATCGACCCATGATTAAAACCCTTGTTGCCGAGCGGTTTTCGCCCAGTCAGAACCTTGATCTAAACGGTTAGTTGTTCGCCGCGTACGCTCACTCTTTTCGCATCACCGCTTCGGCGGCGATCTCGGCCTGGCCAAAGCCCAGGCCAAACATGCTCAACAGATCGGGTGCCGCCGCTCGCATGGGCACCGCCACGCGAACCGCCACCAGATCGCCGCTAAACTGTCCGCCGCGAATCAGCACTTGGGCATTCTGCACCAGCGACTGCTTGCGCAACGCCAACTGGGCCGCCTCGGTGACCGCCGCGGGATTGTTTCCACAAAAGGTCGCCACTCGACAGGCCGAGCGCGCCGACTCCTGGACGTGTTGCCGGGCGATCCACAACATGCTGAACTCGACCAGCCCCAACAACAGCGCCAACACGATCGGCAACACCAGCAGCAACTCCATCGTCACCACCGCGCCCAAACGGCGCCGGCGACGATTGGCTCGCAGCTTCTCAACCTTCACGTCTTGGTTTTTCATCAATCCCATCTCGCTCATCCGCTATTTCGTCACGTGAGCAAAGATCACCAACTGCGCGGCCAGTACGGCCCAAGTGGCCAGCGCCACCGGCACGCCGTACGGCAACAGGCGGCGGCGAGTCTTCATCGCCACGCGCGCTTCATCACTTGTTTTGGCACTGCCGTCGATCGGCGTCAGGTAACGACGCCGCACAAAGCCCATCCCGCGCCCGATCATTTGCGACGCCAGGCTGAGCATGGCGAACACCATCACCAGGCAGGTGCTGATGACGAACACGTACATGGTTCCCTTCCAACCGAGCCACGCGCCGAGGGCGCCCATCAACTTGACGTCGCCAGCGCCACCACCGCCGATCAGCCACAGCCCGAGCAAAATCCCAAACCCAACCGCAAAGCCGCCCAGCGACCAGAGCAACGCCTGCCACGCGCCGCCAAGGCCGCCGTGATAGGCGCCCAATGCGGTGTGAAAGACCAGTCCGGTGGCAAAACACGGAACTGTCAGCCAGTTGGGCAATCGCTTGGTGCGAAAGTCCGTCACGGCCGCCACAGCGGTAAACGCAACGACAATCACAGTAAGGATTAATGTTTCGGTGTTCACAGTTACCTACCGTGTGGCTATCGTTCGACTTATTCTACGCAGACTATCCATATTAGCTCGCCGTTACGCAAAGTCGCTTTGGGTCAGCCCGAAATCGCTGGGGTGTCCTCGGCTGTCAGGGGCCGGTTCTGCCGGTGGTAACGGTTGAGCCGCTCAGGCCAGTCAGGCCCTGATTCCTCCGCAATGCCCGAAACGAGTCACGTTGGACAGACCTGCTTTTTCGACCCACAGTTCCCCAGTGGAAATTGCGCGCGGCTGGCGCTGGAATTCTGTGCGTCGCGCGCCCTGACCTATCTCTACGTCACGATCGACACGAGCACTCTGCCATGGCGACCGATCCTCAGGTATTGGACGATTCCTTGACCGCGCCGGCCGAGCCGGTATTGCGCCCGGTGCTCAGCGTGAGCTGTGCGTTGCGACTGCGCCATCTGGTGGCGACGGCGGCGTTCTGTGCGCTGTTCCTGGGCGTTAACCATTTGCCGCTGCGCAATACCGACCTGTGGGGCCATGTCAGCATCGGCCGTTGGATCGTTGAACATGGCACGCTTCCCACTCAGGATCCCGTGCAGCCGCTGGCCGAAGGCATGCGCTATGTCGACTCTTGGTGGGTCTCGCAAGTGTTGCTGGCCAAGTTGGAACAGCTTGCCGGCCCCGAAGGCTTGTGCGCGCTGTTCGCCGTCACGGTGCTGCTGACTTATATCTTGCTGACGCGTTCGTTCTTCCTGCTGTCGGGCCGGCTGTCGGTCGCCATGTTTGGCGCGCTGCTGACCCTGACGGTCGGTTGGAGCCGACTAACAACGCTGCGTCCGGAAGTTTTCTCGTTGCTCTGCCTGGCGGTGTTGCTGTGGATGCTGGCGCGCCAGGCACATGATTGTGGCGGACAGCTCACCCTGCGCGGGCCCAGCCGACTGCTGTGGATTGCGACGCCGCTGCTGATGACTGTCTGGTCCGGGCTGCACGGCACGTTTGTTTGCGGCGTGTTGTTCGTCGGCCTGATCGCCGCCGGCAAGTTTATCGAGGTGGCTTGGCGGAACTGGTCGTTCAAGGCCGCTTTCGCCGACCGGCCGACGCAGCAATGGATCCTGTTCGCCGAAGTGGTGGCGGCCGCGTCGCTGGTCAATCCTTATGGCATGAACCTGTGGCTGGAAGTCGCCGCGTTCGACAAAAATCCGGTCGTCCAGGCGATTAGCGAGTGGCAGCCGCTGTCGTGGCGCGGCACCGGCGGATACGAGTTTGCCGTTGGCGCCGTGGTGCTGGTGTTCGTCCTGCGGTTGAGCAAGCGGTCATTTCACGTTTATGACGGGTTGCTGTTGGCGCTGTTCACCTGGCAAGCCCTCTCGCATCATCGCTTTCTGGGCTGGCTCGCGCCGGCCCTGGCTTGGATCCTCACGCCCCATCTGACCGATCTAGCCGATCGCTGGTTCCCGCGCAAGCTCGAACCCGAGGTCAGCCCCGCCGAGTTCGACGCGGGCAAGCTGCCGGCCGGCCGGTCGTGGCGCTATTTGATGGTGGCCGTGATGTTGGTCTGGGTGACGTTTGTCTTCTCGGGCCTGAGCCGGCCGCTGATGGGGGGCACGCCGCGCGGCAAGGACTCGCTCTACAGCGACATGACTCCGTGGCGCGTCACCGAGTACCTGCGCCAACACCCGCCCAAAGGTCAGATTTACAACCCGCAGTGGTGGGGCGACTGGCTCGTCTGGGACGGGCCTGCCAATCTGCGCGTGTTTGCCACGACCAATCTGCACGTTCTTCCTCGCCAGGTCTGGGCCGACCACCAGCGCGTGAGCATGGTCGAGGCCGGCTGGGAAGGGGTGTTCGATCGTTACAACATCGAAACCGCAGTGATCGACAAAAAGGTCCAACCAGTGATGATCCGCATCATGCGCCGCAGTCCCGAGTGGACTCCGCGCTACGAAGACGATCAGGCCATTGTCTTTACCCGCAACCCGCGCAATCCTCCCGAGCCGACCGCGCCTGTGCCGAGCCAGCAAGCCGGCCTGGGCCAATAGTCGCGCCGCCGATCAACGACCATTAACCGAGTAACCGCTGATGACTCCCATGAATCCAAACCTGAATCAAACCGGCCGCTGGGCGGGCTTTGTCGCGTTGCAAGTTCTGGTGCTGGGCGCCGGCGTGACCTGGGCCTCGTATAGCGCTCTGAAGCTGAGCGCCTGGCACGCGCTTCCCAAGCTGCTGTCCGAGCCGCGGCTGGTCGCGCCGCCGCATGATTATTCGGTGGTGGTGACCGACGAGCAGTTGGAACGCGTGCTTCGCAAGCTCGGCCCGCACAACCTGGGGCCCAAGACCAAGCTCAATCACATCGACCACGCATTGCGATTCTGGGGCATCCCCGCGAAGTTTACGGACAAGTCGCTGTTCTCGGGCGAAGAACTGCGCGACGTGTTGACCGACACGCGAAAGTTCAAGGCCCTGTACGGCGACCAGGTTCCGGCCCTGCTGATTGATTTCGAGCGCGGCGTCCGCGTCCGTACCCAGGAAGGGCACCAAACGTCGAGCCACGTCGATCACACCCTGACCGGTCTGGCCGAGGTCGGCACGCCGCTCGACTTCCCCCTGGTCACGCCACTGCGCCAAACGACCTATCGCGCCATGCTCGAACAGACGCTGCGCGACTTCAGCCTGAATCAACTCGAATACGAATGGTCGGCCTTGGCATTCACGCTGTTCTTCGCGCCGGGCGCGCATTACGTGACCAGCGAAGGGCAGGAGATCACCTTCGACATGCTGGCTCGTCGGATCATGCGGCAAGAAATGCCGCAGGGCGTCTGCTTCGCGAACCATCGCTTGTACACGCTGACCTGCATGCTGCGAATTCATGATGAGCAGACGCCGCTGTTCAGCGAGCAGGTCCGCGGCGAAGTTCACGATTACCTGTTCCGCATCACGCAACTGCTTGTTGCCTCGCAAAGCACGGAAGGGTACTGGGACGGCAACTGGCCGACCGTGCGCAAGAAGACCACCGATGCCGGCCGCACCAGCGGCGACACGGTGGCCGATCGGATCCTGGCCACGGGCCACGCCCTGGAATGGTGGGCGATGGCCCCCGAGTCGCTGCACCCGCCGCGTGGCGTGTTAGCCGCGGCCGGGCAATGGATGGTCAAGACGATTGACGAGTTGACGCCGGAAAAGACCGAAGAGTACTTCACGTACCTGTCGCACGCCGGGCGTTCGCTGTCGATCTGGCGCGGCAAATGGCCGTGGCAAGTCGTCAACGCCAATCTCGACGCGGCCAAGAGCGCGCCGGCGAAGTAACGCGATCACTGCGGCATGTTTTTCCGTCGACTTACGTCAGCGGCTCTCGTCACTTATTTGATTGGCGTGCCCGTTCGAGTGCGGCGACAATCTGCTCGACGTCATACACGCAGCCTTGCCACGGCCCGCCGCTAGCGGCTTGCAGAGCCGCCCACAGGCGAGTTTCCGGTGGCAAGTCGGCATCGGGCTGCAAGTCGGGTCGCGGCGTACGCCGGGCCAACTCGCGAGTTCCTTCTTCGGTGCCAAAGGTCTTTGTGCCGTCACCGACCAGATCGACGCTGCCCACCAGCGTGCGCCGGTCGACCACGATTTGAATCTGGTCCCCGTCGCGCAGGCGGCCAATCGGTCCACCGGCCAAAGCCTCGGGACTGACGTGACCGATGCACGCACCGGTGCTCACGCCGGAAAATCGGGCGTCGGTCAACACGGCGACGTCGCGCCCCCACGAGAGGTACTTCAGGGCCGACGTGATCTGGTACGTCTCTTCCATGCCCGAACCGAGTGGCCCACGACAACAGAGTACCACCACGTCCCCCGGTCGCACGGGCCGATCACTTTGACCCTTGATCGCCGCCACGGCGTCGCGCTCGCGAATGAACACCCGGGCCGGACCGGTTTTGCGGTACACACCGTCGGCATCAACGACGGCCGGGTCGATGGCCGTGCTCTTGATGACCGAGCCTTCCGGCGCCAAGTTCCCGCGCGGGAAGCAAACCGTACTGGTCAACCCGCGCTCGGCGGCGCGGGCAGGGGACATGATCACGTTGTCGGGGTCGATCCCATCAACCGCTTTCAGGCGAGCGCGCAGCTCGGCCCTTCGCGACGACTTCTCCCACCATTCGAGCACCCGGCCCAGCGACTCGCCGCTGGCCGTCAGGCAGTCGAGCTGCAACAGCCCTAGCTCGCGCAGCTGGAGCATCACCTCGGGCACGCCGCCGGCCATGAAGACCTGGACCGTGGGATGCCCGACCGGCCCATTGGGCAGCGCATCGACCAGTCGCGGCACGCGACGGTTAACATCCGTCCAATCGTCGACCATCGGACGGCGCACGCCGGCCATGTAGGCCACCGCCGGAATGTGCAGCAACAGATTCGTCGAGCCGCCGAACGCGGCGTGGACGACCATGGCATTGTGGACCGAGGCTTCGGTCACCAGATCGCTCGACTTGATGCCACGGCGCGTTTGCATCCACAGGGCCCGAGCGCTCCGCTCGGCCATGTCGAGCCAAATCGGCTGTCCACTCGGGGCTAGCGCCGCGTGCGGCACCGTCAATCCCAATGCTTCGGCTACTACCTGGCTGGTGGCCGCGGTTCCCAGAAACTGACACCCGCCGCCAGGGCTGGCGCAGGCGTGGCACGAATACTCCTGAGCATCTTCGAGCGTGACTTCCCCTTGGGCGTAGCGCGCGCCGAGTGACTGAACCTTGCCGGCGTCTTCCCCCGTCGATGGCGGCAACGTCACACCACCGGGAACGAGCACCACCGGCAGGTCGTGCGCGCGGGCCAGGGCCATCATCATGGCTGGCAGCCCCTTGTCGCAAGTCGCCACGCCCAGCACGCCGCGCCGCGTCGGCAGCGAGCGAATCAGCCGGCCAAAGACCGTGGCGGCATCGTTGCGATAGGGCAGACTATCGAACATGCCGGTCGTGCCCTGGCTGCGACCGTCGCAAGGGTCGGACACGGCGGCGGCAAACGGCACACCACCTGCTCGCTTCAAGACACCCGCCGCGGCCTTGACCAGCAGACCAACTTCCCAATGCCCGGTGTGATAACCAAGCGCGATCGGCGTGCCATCATCGGCGCGCAGCCCGCCGTGCGTCGATAGAATCAAGAACTGCGGGCCGAGCATTTCCTGAGGCGGCCACCCCATGCCGGCGTTCTGGGTCAGGCCGAATAGATCGCCACTCGGCCAGTTGAGCAGCATGTCGGCGCTGATCGGAATGCGCCCCGCCGGACCAGCCGCGTGGGTCACCACTTCATGCAGCGCCGGCGTCGACGTGTCGACGATTTCCTGCCAGTTGAACTCGACACCCTGCGCGCGGCTCATAGTCGGTTAGCCCTGCGCCGCGGGGGCCGGCGCGGCTTGCTGCGTGCCGCCGACCAGGCCGACCACAAAGCCCATCAGGTCGTCGCGCTGCCGGCTGATTTCGGCCAGCGTGGCGTAGTTCTGCCCTTGCTCGGCCAACTCGAACAGGTTCGGACCAAATTGCCCGCCGCGCGAGCCGGCCGGCAACAACCGGGCCGCCTCGCGCAGAGCCTCTTCTTGACGACCCAGGCGAGCGAGCAAGCTGATATAGACTTCGGCCGGCGCGTTGCCGTACTGATCGACCGGGCGATCGTCGGCGCGCTGCTTGAACCAGGCGACCGCCGTATCGACATCTCGCCCCAACAGTGCGCCAAAGTACATGGCCGCCGTCGGGTACAAGTCGACGAACGGTTCTTCGCCGGGAAACTGGAACGTCGGGCTCAGGTGACGCCCATAGCTGCATAGATCGAGCGCGAGCTCAAGCGTCTGGCGATCGTCAACCATCATGGCAAATCGCACGATCGCGGCCAGGTGAGTCGTGTCGACGTGGTAGTTTTCGTTGACGAACAACCAGTCCCGATCTTTCACCAGTTCGGCAATGCTGGCCGGCTTGGGGCGCGTGCCTTGCTGGCGTTCGATGTCGGCTACGAGCGACGCGGTCAATTCTTCGTGCAAGTGCTTGACCAGCAGTCGCGCGACTTCGGCACGATCGGTTCGCGAGCGTTCGGCCAGTTGCCCTTCGAACATCGTGATCGCGTTACACAGCCCATAGTGCTTGAGGACTTGCTCGAAGCCAAGCCGCGGGGCGATCCCCTCGTAGATGGCCAACTCGATGATTTCCTCGTATTGATCCTCGTCGGACATTCCTTCGAGCGCGGCGCGGATGCCGGACTTGTCGCCGACTGGCCGCAAGTAGAGCCAGGCGTCGCGAACGCGCCCTTCGGCCAACAGCAAACCGCCGATCTCGCGGCAGGCCGTCAGATAGGCGTTTTCCATCTTCGACCGCAGCGGCTCTTCCAGATCGTCCAGACTACGCGAGGCCACCAGCGGCAACCCCTCGCGGCGGCGGGCCTCGAGCAAGCGCAAATCGAACAATTCGTGATACCGCCCCTCGGTGCGGAGCCGAGCGGCCAGCATGGCGAGCAGCCGATCGGCGCCCCCCTGGTCGAGCGTGGACTGCAATTCGTCGTACAGTTGGTCGTTCATGCGCAAGATTCGCGTGCTGCTGGGAAGGGGGGGCGTTACGTCGGCGGGATGCTGGTCGTGCCAGACACTTCATCATGCCCCCTCGGGCGTTCGCCAGCAAGGCACACCCCCGGCATTTCGGCGGGGCAGGGGCGGGCGTCGCCAATGCTGGGCGGCTCCTCTTTTGGCCGCGCGCAACCTGCGGTAGCATAACGCGGTCAAAAACTACGGCACATTACGCGGCCAGGGCTGCCGCCGGGCAACGATGGAATCGCTTGGGTCATGAGTCAGGAAGCTACAGCACGATTGCGGATCGCCTCGTTCGAAAGCCGCCGCTCGGCCGAGATGGAACGGCTGATCGAACGTCACGGAGGCTTGCCGCTGGTCAGTCCGTCGATGCGCGAAGTGCCGCTCGACGACAACCCCGACGCGGTCGAGTTCGCCCACCGGCTGATGGCCGGCCAGGTCGACGTGGTCGTCCTGCTCACCGGGGTCGGCCTGCGTCACCTGGTCGCGCAGGTCGAACGCCGCGTCGATCGGCAACGCTTTCTTGAAGCATTGTCCGATGTGACCACCGTGGTCCGCGGACCGAAACCTCTGTCGGTGATGCGCGAGTTTGGCATCGAGCCAACCGTCCGCGTGCCCGAACCGAATACCTGGCGCGAGTTGCTCAAGACCATCGACCGGGACGTGCCGGTGGCCGAGTTGAACGTCGTGGTCCAGGAATACGGACTGCCGAACGTCAGCTTGATTGCGGGGCTCGAAGCGCGCGGCGCCCGGGTTCGCTCGATCAAGGTCTATCACTGGGAGCTGCCGGTCGACACGGCCCCGCTCGAAGCGAACCTGCGGGCACTCGTAGCCGGGCAAGTCGACGTGGCCATGTTCACGTCAGCCCATCAGGTGGCCAACGTGCTGCGGATGGCCGAGCAATTGGGACTGGCCGAGCCGGTGCATGAAGCATTGCAGCGCGTGGTCGTGGCCTCGATCGGGCCGACCACCAGCGATATGTTGCGCGAGTGCGAGCTGCCCGTCGATCTGGAACCCGAACACGGCAAGATGGGACAACTGGTCATTGCCGTCGCCGAGCGCGGGCCGGCGCTGGTGGCGGCCAAGCGCGGGCCGACTCGTGTCACGGTCGCGAGCAAGCCGAGTGGCAAGACCGAGCATGGCGGCAAGCCGGCCTGGCACGACAGCCCATTCATGAAAGCCTGCCGATTGGAGCCGGTCGATCGCCAGCCGGTCTGGCTGATGCGCCAAGCCGGTCGGTACATGGCCGAGTATCGCGCGGTTCGCGAGCAGGTGAGCTTTCTGGAACTGTGCAAGAACCCGCACCTGTGCGCCGACGTGATGTTGACGGCGGTTGAGTTGCTGGACGTCGATGCGGCGATCATCTTTTCCGACTTGCTGCCGATGCTCGAGCCGATGGGGATCGACCTCGAATTCGCCCACGGCGAAGGACCGGTGATTCACAACCCCATTCGGTCGGCCGACGACATCGAGCGGTTCCACGAACTCGAAGACCTGGATCAACTCGAATTCGTGTTCGAGACGGTGCGACTCACGCGCGCCGGCTTGCGAGCCGACATTCCGGTGATCGGCTTTGCCGGCGCGCCGTTCACCCTGGCCAGCTATGTGATCGAAGGGAGCGGCAGCCGGAGCTACACCGCGACCAAGACACTCATGTATCGCGAGCCGGCGGCGTGGCACGAGCTGATGGGACGTCTGGCCCGCAGCATTGGTCGCTACTTGAACGCGCAACTTGAAGCCGGCGCGCAATGCGTGCAAATCTTCGATAGCTGGGTCGGCTGCTTGGACCCGGACGATTACCGGAACTTCGTGCTGCCGCATACGAAGACGGTGCTCGACTCGCTGCCGAAAAATGCGCCGTCGATCCACTTCGGCACCGGTAACCCGTCGCTGTTGCCCGTGATGCGCGAAGCCGGCGGTACGGTGATCGGCATCGATTGGCGCGTGCGGCTGGACGAGGCCTGGAAGACGGTGGGCTACGATCGCGCGGTGCAAGGGAACCTCGAACCGGCGGCGCTGCTGGCCGAGATCCCTGAGATTCGTCGCCGCGCCCGCGAGGTGCTGCGCCAGGCGGCCGGGCGACCGGGGCATATTTTCAACTTGGGGCACGGCGTGCTGCAGCAGACGTCGTTCGATCACGCCCGGGCGCTGATCGACGCGGTGCATGAGTTTGGCCCGCAGCGCGGCGGGTGATGCCCGCGAGGCGCCGACCCTTACGCTCTAGCGCAGCTTGAAATGCAGCGCCGCGCGCAGCAGCAACACGCACGTCGGCGCGTGGGTGATGCGCCCGGTCAGCGCCGCTTCGACCGCTTCGGCCAGTGGCAGGCGGATCGTGTGAATCACCTCGGTCGGGTCGGGCGTTTTGGCGACCGCGTGCAAGTCTTCGGCCAAGAACAGCGCGGTCGGCGACGTGACGACGGTCGTGAATGGATCGACCACGCCCCAGACGGTTAAACGTCGCGCGTCGAGGCCCAGTTCTTCGCGCAGCTCGCGCGCAGCGCATTGCTCGGGGGATTCGCCCGCTTCGATACCGCCGCTGACGGCCTCCCAGCCGACGCGCCCCACGGCGTAGTGAAACTCTTCGGTGAGGTGGACGTGCCGCTGGTCGTCGAGCGCCAACACCGAAACGCCGGCCTTGAGCGCCACGACGCAATGGGTGCCGGGTTGCCGATCGGGGCGAATGACGTGATCGCAGCGGACATCGATCCACGGATCGCGATACACTTCGCGCGAGTCGACAATCCGCCACGGGCCGTGCTGCTTCATGATGACGACTCGCCCACTAGGTTCATAAGAACAAACATTACGAGGCCCCCTAACAATCGCCGGCCTGCTGTCAGCCAGCGGGCCTTAATCACGCGCCGCGCTGGCCGTCGCCAGCAGGTCTGACTGTAACCAACCGCTGTCAATAAGTTGTAGCTGAATGAGACACTGGCGAACTCGCGCCACCCTGTCGACATTTGTAGAAACGCCGAAGAATCAGCCCGTTTCCGTGGCTAGATGATACTTCGATGCGATGGCCTCCCGACATCCTTCCGCGTCAATCTGTCAGACCTGCGGCGCTCGTGAACTAAGCATTTCTTCATAGATTGTTCGTCCAGTCAAATCGGCGCACCCTGTCAGCCGATAATGGTGGTACGCGATTGGCGGCTGGTCTGAAAAAACCGTTAACTTGTGGCGCGTCGCGAAATCGGGTGACTATAATCCGCGCGTCAGAGCAAAAAAGTGCTGCGTGGTTTGACGTGCCGGTAGACTTAACAGCCAGTCATGTCCAGCAGGTAGTCATGTTCAAGCGCGTGGGCCGTTGAGACGTGCGCAATAGCAATCAACATTAAATCCGATTCGAGTACCCCGGAGTACGTATTGTCGAGACAGGGATACACGGCGAAACTTGGAGTGTTCGATTTGATCGCCAGCTTGATGTAGGCGCTGGCCGATCTTGAAAATAAAAACTCGTTCTTGCCCTCGCAGGTTCCTGCCCCACCTGCGGGGGTTATGCCTCGCAGGTTCCTGCCCCACCTGCGAGGTTTTTTTATGCGCCGATGTCTGGCCGCGCACGGGCGATGTCGAGTGCGCTCTTGATCGAGTGCGAACCGATCGAGCAATTCTCACGAGTTCGCTTGGTTGCAGCCCCAAGCCGGCGGCTCTGCCGCCAAGAGCGGTGGCCGAGCCACCGGCTTGGTAAATGCGCTAACGCTAAGTTGAATCAATTAGCGTTCTAGCTCGGAAAGGGCGTGAGTTGGCCGGGCACCAACAGCCCGGCAGCAAACTCGACGCGAGACGAGCCAAGCGGCAGCGTTCGCTCCCCAAGCCCCAGTGGTTCGACTGATACTTGCCCTGAACCGCCCGCGTCGCCCAGGGCATAGAAGCTTGCCAGGTTCGTCAACAACTCGCCCAGCAGGGCCGGTCGATCGGCCGGCCCCATGCGTTCGGCGAAGCGATGATCGGCGACGGCGATGACCATGAGTTCCTCCTTCCGACCCGGTAAGCTTTTTCGATCTGGCAAATTCTGCCACTCAATGGGTTCTTCCTGGCATTCTATCCACTACTATACGTTTGTCAACTAATTTGGTTCGCCGGAGTTTTCAGGGGACTTTAACGACTGGCGAAGCTGAACCTGCTAGCACAGTCGCGAGCAAAGCGCCGACCGTGCGGCCGCCGATGCTGATTAGGCGCTCGATAGCCGTTCGGCTCAGGCGGTCTGCGGCACGGATGCAGAGCCAGGTTGTTTTCCGGTAAGAGCCGTCGATCAGAGCGCACAAGGATGCGAGCCCATGAAGGTTGCTCCGCACACGGAAGAAGTGCGAAATGTCGTTCGGCGGGCGCTCAGCGAACTGTGCGAACAGGCGTTGGCCGCTAGCGCTATTTCCGAGACCATTCTGGTCCGCGACGGCAAATATCGCGGCCGGTCGTTCAAGGCCGCCGGCCTGATGGCCATGTGGTTTGCCGAGTTAGGCTTCGTCCAGGTGTACGACGCCGAAGGGAATATGGTCCGGACGATCAACCTGTTTGAAGAACAGGTCGCCACCAAGCGGGCTGCCTGAACAGGTTTTGCACCGCGGTTTCGCTTGTTTGCTAGCCGGCCCGGAACACCCGAAACCGCTGGCTTTTCCCAGCCGCCGACCACTTTCCCGCTCTGGGCAAAGTCTCTGCATTGCACGGCCTGGGTGTTTCCGCGTCTGCGGTGTTTGGCGCCGCCAGCAGGCAATTTGCTTGATTGCAATTTGCGCGTGGCAGTAGAATAAACAGACTTGCTTCGCCGCTCATTTTTCCTTGTCCCTCGAATGCCGGCCTGTCTTGCGGTTCGGCCTGGGGAGTCTTGCTACCATGCGATGGTGGTCTCGATCAGTCGAGCAGTTGCGCGCCGCCCTGCGGCGGATGTTCTCGGTGGTCAAGCGCCCCTCGCGCCAGGCCCGTCAACAAGCCGAGTTTGAAACCGCGCGGCGCGAGTTCCATCGACAGCGCGAACGCCTGGAAGCCAAGTTCTTCGAGCTGTCGAGCAACAGCGGCAAGCCCCGCGGACTGCGCTGGACCGAAATCGATTTTGAAGACGACGTGACCTACGCTCGGCAACGCTCGACGGGTCAACTGTGCGCGTTCGTGTCGGTGACCATCGGCTTCGAAGCGATCGAAGGTGGCACGATGGAAGGAGTCGAAGCGGTCGGCAACTTGCGGGCGGCCACGGCTGTGTTCGGGCTGGTCAACGGGCGTTGGCACACCGAAGGACGCTCGCTGTTTAACCTGACCCCCAGCGAAGCGATTGCCCACTATCACGACAACCTGGAAATGGTCCAGCACGAAGCCGCGCGGTCGTAGTGAGCGTTATTCGGCACACACATTAAAGACAAGCCCAAGGGATGATTCATCCCTTGGGCTTTTTTATTCACTACAGAGAGACACAGAGGAATGACGAATGCCACCGCTTACGATTGGAACAACTTCAACAACACGGTTGGCAGGATGCCTCCGTTGCGGTAGTAGTCAAGTTCAACCTGTGAATCAATTCGACAGATGACTTCAAAATCTTTGCCAACTTCGCCAGCGCCTGGAACGACATGTTTTTGCGCGTAGACGCGAATTCTTTGTTTCGGTTTAAGCGAGTCGTCAAAAAAGATGTTGTAAACCTCTTCGCCATTGAGACCAATGGTATACGCGCTCTCTCCGGGCAAGAACTCCAGCGGCAACACGCCCATGCCGACCAGGTTGCTGCGGTGGATCCGCTCGAACGATTGCGCGATCACCGCCTTCACACCCAAGAGCTGCGTTCCCTTGGCGGCCCAGTCGCGGCTGCTGCCGGTGCCGTACTCGGCGCCGGCCAGCACTACCAGCGGCGTCCCCTCTTGCTGGTACTTCATCGCGGCGTCGTAAATCGACATCTGCTGGCCGTCGGGCAGGTGGCGAGTGACGCCCCCTTCGGTCCCTGGCGCGACCTGGTTGCGAATGCGAATGTTGGCGAACGTGCCGCGGGTCATCACTCGATCATCGCCGCGGCGCGCGCCGTAGCTGTTGAAATCGACCGGCGTCACGCCCCGCGATTGCAGATACGTGCCCGCCGGACTTTTGGCCGAAATCGAGCCCGCCGGGCTGATGTGGTCGGTCGTGATCGAATCGCCAAACAGCGCCAAGCAACGCGCGCCGGCGATCGGCTTGATCTTCCGCTCGCCGGGGCTGACGTCCGTGATGAACGGCGGCTCGTGAATATAGGTGCTCGCCTCGTCCCACTGGTACAAGTCGCCACCGGTGACGGGCAGCTTGTTCCAGCGCTCGTTCGACTCGAAGACGTTGTTGTAGCGATTTTGGAACATCTCGGGACGGACCATCTCCTCAACCGCCTTGGCCACTTCCTCAGGCGTGGGCCAAATCTCTTTCAAGTAGACTGGCTTGCCGGCCTTGTCGGTGCCGAGCGGTTCGTTGGCCAAGTCGATGTCCGTCGTGCCGGCCAGCGCATAGGCCACGACCAGCGGCGGGCTGGCCAGATAGTTGGCTTTGACCAGCGGGTTGACGCGCCCTTCAAAGTTGCGATTGCCGCTGAGCACCGCCGAAACGACCAGGTCGCCATCGGTCACCGCCTTGGCCACCGGGTCGGGCAGGGGGCCGCTGTTGCCAATGCACGTGGTGCAGCCATAGCCGACCGTCTGGAACCCCAGCGCGTCGAGCGCCTTGGTCAGCCCAGCGGCGTCGAGGTAATCGCTCACCACGCGCGAGCCTGGCGCGAGACTCGTCTTCACATACGGCTTGACCTTCAGGCCACGGTCGGCGGCCTTCTTGGCCAGTAAGCCCGCGCCGAGCATGACGCTGGGGTTGCTGGTGTTGGTGCAACTGGTGATGGCGGCGATGACGACCGCGCCGTGACCGATCTGAGCCGAGTGACCGTTGTTGGCCACGGTGCCGGTGCGGCGCAGTGCCGTATCGTCGAGCGCGAACCCGCGCTGAGCCACGGGGGCTCGCAAGGCGTCGTTGAACGACTGCTTCATGCTCTTGAGCGGTACGCGATCCTGCGGGCGCTTTGGCCCGGCCAGGCTCGGCTCAACCGTTCCCAGGTCGAGCTTGAGCACCTTGGTGAACGAGGGAGTTGGCGCGTCGTCAGTGCGGAACAGTTGCTGCTCCTTGCAGTACCGCTCGACCAGTTGCACCTCGGCGGCGGTGCGCCCCGTGCGACGCATGTAGGCCAGCGTCTCGGCGTCGACCGGAAAGAAGCCCATCGTGGCCCCGTATTCGGGGGCCATATTGCTGATGGTCGCCCGATCGGCCAGTCCCATGCCGCTGACGCCGGGGCCGAAGAATTCGACGAACTTATTGACCACGCCTTCCTTGCGCAGGCTCTGCGTCACGGTCAGCACCAGATCGGTCGCCGTCGCCGTTTGGGGCAGCTTGCCAGTCAGCTCGAAGCCGACGACTTCGGGCATGAGCATGAACAGCGGCTGGCCGAGCATGACGGCTTCGGCTTCGATGCCGCCGACGCCCCAGCCCAGCACACCCAGGCCGTTGATCATGGTGGTGTGGCTGTCGGTGCCGACAAGCGAGTCAGGCAGCGCCACCGGGCCGGCCGCGTCCTGGCGGACGAAGACACCCTTGGCCAGATATTCGAGGTTCACCTGATGCACAATGCCAACGCTCGGCGGCACCACGCGGAAGTTCTGAAACGCCTTCTGGCCCCAGCGCAGGAACTCGTAGCGCTCCATATTCCGGCTGTATTCCAAGTCGACGTTTTGTTGCAAGGCCTGATCGGTGCCGAACGAGTCGACTTGCACCGAGTGGTCAATGACCAGGTCGACTGGGATCAACGGGTTAATCCTCTTGGGATCGCCCCCCAGACGCTTCATCGCGGCGCGCATCGCCGCCAGATCGACCACGCACGGCACGCCGGTAAAGTCCTGTAGCACCACGCGCGCCGGCTTCAGTGGCACTTCGACGTCGGGCAGCGGCCCCGACTTCCAGCCGGCCAAGGCCCCCACGTCATCCTCAGTCACTTCATAGCCGTCGCAGGTCCGCAACACGGCTTCGAGCATGATGCGAATCGAGTAGGGCAGCGACTGCACCTTACACAGGCCGGCCTGCTCCAACTTGGACAGGCGATAGATGCCGACCGGGCCCGAGCCCGCGTCAAAGGTGCCGCGCGCGCCGAACGGATCATACGGTTTCTTGGCGTCAGTCATGTTCACAATCCTTCAGATTCTCAGGCCTTCAGTGGTTTCAGTATTAAATGGCAGAAGCCCGACGCTGCGGCACGTGCCGAACGGCAGCCGACGCACCGGGTGCGAGTGAGTTAAAAAGCCGATTGTATCGCATCGGAAATAACCGGAACAGCCGCCATAACCGGCACTTTCCGCCGGGCTGATTTGACCCGGGTAAGACGTAACGTATTTTTTGCATGGTGGTTGCCGGAACTGTCGACGCGACAAGCGTGGCACGGACGGCCGTCCACGCAGCAATCGGTGGGGCCAATCATTTCGGGTCCGGTTTCGTCGAAGGCAGGGTGCTCATGTCGCAGTCGTATTCCTCTCCCGGCATGCCGTTTCGCAGCGGCGATTCGGACCTGACGCGCAGCCTGCTGCGCAGCCCGGGTAGCACGCTGCCGGGGATGAGCGAAAAGGTTTTGCCGCCGGCCCAGGCCGCCGCCAAGGACGCCTCGCTCGACGAGTTGCTGGACCGAGTACGAAGCCAGATTCACCGCGGGCCCAATGACAAGGACGGTGGTCCGGCCGGCGCCGACGGCTCGGGCGTCGAGTTTATTCCAATCGAGCCCCAGACATTTCGTGAATCCCAACTGCAAGAGGGCTTCGTCGAAGGGCTGGTGATGAAGTTCCTGCTGTCCTGTGGGGCGGCCTCGGGACGCGAGGCTTCGGATCAGGCCAAGTTGCCGTTCTTGCTGATCGACGAACTGTTGCGACAGATGAAGACCGACCAGTTGGTGGTTCATCGCGGCAGCGCGCCGGCCGGCGACTACGTTTACCAACTCACTGACTTGGGACGCGAGCGGGCACGCCGGCTGTCGGAACATTGTACCTATTTCGGCGCGGCGCCGGTGTCGTTGCGCGATTACATTGCCAGCGTCACGGCCCAGTCGCTGGTGCGGCAAAAACCGACCCAGGAAGACCTGAAGCGAGCCTTTCACGACTTACAACTGAGCGAAGCGATCTACCGCCGCATCGGTCCGGCCGTGAACTCGGGGCGCGGCATGTTCCTATTCGGCGCGCCGGGCAACGGCAAAAGCAGCATCGCCGAGCGCGTGACCCGGGCGTTTGGCGATTTTATCTGGATTCCCCGTTCGGTGATCGTCGACGGCGAGATCATGCGCCTGTTTGACCCCAGCAACCACGAGGCGGCGCCCAACACCACGCCCACGGGACTGGTCGACAACCAGCACATCGATCGGCGCTGGATTCGCATTCGCCGCCCCACGATCATCGCTGGCGGCGAGCTGACCATGCAGATGCTGGAAGTGACGTTCAACACCTCGACCGGCATCAGCGAAGCGCCGCTGCAGATGAAGAGCAATTGCGGCACCCTGGTGATCGACGACTTTGGCCGGCAACGAATGCCGGTCGACGAGTTGCTGAACCGCTGGATCGTGCCGCTGGAAAAGCGATACGACTATCTGAACATGCCGAACGGCAAGAAGATTCAGGTGCCGTTCGATCAGTTGATCATCTTCTCGACCAACCTGCAGCCGCGCGATCTGGTGGACGACGCGTTCTTGCGCCGCATTCCTTACAAGATCGATGTGTGCGATCCGACCGAAGAGGAATTCCGCCTGCTGTTCCAGGACATGGCGCCGAAGCTGGGCTTCGAGTTCGACGCCGCGGCGCTCGACTACCTGATCGACGCGCACTATCGGCCGATCAAGCGACCTTATCGCTGTTGCCAGCCGCGCGACTTGCTGATGCAAGTCCGCAACTTCTGCCAGTACATGCGGATCCCCCTGGAGATGAAGGGGGAGTATTTCGACCGCGCCGTCGAGAGCTACTTCGCGGTGATGTAATCAGCGGATTCGCCACCGAGGCACTGAGACGCGGAGGATTGCACGGAGGTAAAGCAAGGGGGGCAGAGGAGACGAAGGAGTGGAGAATTGAGAGAGTAGTAAGGGGACCGAATCGTCCTTCCCCCGTTTAGCCGCAGGGCCACAGGCCCGCGCGCCACGCCCCATATCCATCACTCCGAATCGCTCCGTGTCTTCCTCCGTGCCCTCTGTGTCTCCGTGGTTAATCCTCTCCGTGGTCGATACCCACGGCCACGGCAAGACTCACTCGATCCGGCGTTCGATGCCGAAGCCGAATCTCATCTGAGCATCCTCCGGCTGGTTCGGATTCAGTTCCTTGAACAACATGCTCGGCTGGATGTCGTGGTTGTTCTGGTACTTATCGCTGACGTATTCGGCGTAGTCCCCTTCGATCTGGTGATAGAAGATCTGACAGATCGCCACGCCGGCGTAGACGCGCACCTTTTGCACGGCGAACATCTCGAGCGTCCAGAAGCCGCAGAAGCCCACGTCGCCAAAGCCCGCCGTCACGTGGACAAACAGCCCCAACCGGCCGATCGACGAGCGTCCCTCGATCATCGGCACATAGCCGTGCGTCTCGGTCCGTTCGACAGTCCGCGCCAGGTACAGCCGATTGGGATCGAGTTCCAGCCCCTCGGGCGGAATGCTGAGCCGCCGCACGCGGTTGGCCCGCCGCATGTCGAGCGTCAGCTCCTCGTACACCAACAGCTCGTTGTGCAGTGTCAGGTTATAGCTGTTCGGATTGAGCCGGCTCTCTACGAACGGCTCGATCTTGATATTCGTCCCTAGCTGCCGGCGAATTTCATGGCCAGAAAGAATCATGGACCGCTTTCCGTTACTCGTTTTTCCGTAACACAGCTAGAAACGTAACGCTCGTCTGCCTGACAATACTCACGACGCCTTGGCCCGCGCGCGGCGCGGCGCCTTAGCCGGCTTTGCCGCCTTCTTACCCGGCGTCTTGACCCCAATGCGCGGACAAATCTCGGCGAACGGACAATGATCACAGTCGGGCTTGCGAGCCTGGCAAATCTGCCGGCCGTGATGGATCAACTGATGGCTCAGGGCAATCCACGCCTCGCGCGGCACAATGGCCATCAGATCTTGTTCGATTTTCTCGGCCGTGTTCGCGCGCGACAGGCCCAGTCGATGGCTCAGCCGCGTGACGTGCGTGTCGACGACCACGCCGACCGCCTTGTGGAACGCCACGCCCAGCACCACATTGCCCGTCTTGCGACCCACGCCGGGCAGCTTGACCAGCTCTTCCAGCGTGTCGGGCACCTGGCCACCGTGCTGGGCGACTAATTGCTGGCAGCAGGCGACGATGTTCTTGGCCTTGTTGCGATAAAAGCCCGTGCTGTGGATCAGCGTTTCCAACTCGGGCAGCTTGGCCTGGGCGAAATCGGCCGCAGTCGGGTAGCGCCGAAACAGCGCCGGCGTGACCATATTGACCCGCGCGTCGGTGCATTGGGCCGAGAGGATCGTGCTGATCAACAACTGCAGCGGGTTATCGTGTTCGAGCGCGCACTCGACCGCCGGATAGTAGCGGTCCAACAGCTTGACCACTTGCCGCGCGTGCCGCTTGGCTTCAGCCAGCCGATCGGTCGAAGTACGGACCATGAGCGAGAAACCAGTGGGGCGGAGAGTCGAGCGGGAAGACCGAGACCACGGCGCTAACGGAATACGACGCTGACGGGCGTGAGCGACCGGCCCGATTGTCGCGGCGCGCGCGGCGGTGTGTCAAGCGTTGGTCACACTGGCAGATGTTGCCAATGCCGTGGTTTCGTCGCCAAAACGTCGGAAACAGTTGCAACCGTTCGCCTCGGCGCGCACGATAAGAATTGCTCCTTTCGCCACAACCGCCCCCTGTCACTCACGCCAGGAATAATATCCATGCCCGCCGGTACCGATCGTCGCCAGTTTCTCCAGGAAGCCGCCGCCGCGATGTCGGCTGCCGTGATCTCGGGCTACACCGCCACGGCGCGGGGGTATATGGCGAACGAGACGCTGAACGTCGCGGCCATTGGCACCGGCGGCCGTTGTCGTCAGTTGATGAAGGCTGCGGCCAAGATTCAGGGCGTTCGGCTGGCGGCGGTGTGCGACATTTGGGACACGAACCTGGAACTGGGCAAGAACCTGGCCGACGAGAAGGCGGTCGCGGTGAAGGACTTCCGCCGGGTGTTGGACCGCCAGGATATTGACGCGGTGATTATCGGCGCGCCCGATCATCAGCACGTGCCCCTGACCATTGCCGCCTGCCAAGCTGGCAAGGACGTCTACGTCGAAAAGCCACTGACGCATGAACCGTCCGAAGGTCAAGCGGTCATCGACGCCCAGAACCATCACAAGCGCATCGTCCAGGTCGGCACGCAGCAGCGGAGCATGCCGCAGTATCAAAAAGGTCTCGAGTTGGTCAAGGCCGGAGCGCTCGGCGACATTCACAAAGTCCACATGACGTGGAACCGGAACCAGCCGCGCCACAAGATCACCAAGCTGAACATCGATCCCAAGACGGTCGACTGGGAAGCCTTTTTGGCCCCGGTGCCGACGACGCGGCACATTCCCTTTGATGAATACAAGTTCCGCAACTGGCGATGGTTCTGGACGTTTGGCGGCGGCATCTTCACCGATCTGATGGTCCACCAGATCGACATCGCCAACTGGCTGCTCGACCTTGGCGCGCCGGCCACGGCGGCGTCAATCGGCGACCAGTTCACCACCGCCGGCGTCTGGGAAACTCCCGACACCGTGCAGACGCTGATGAGCTACCCCGACCGCAAGGTGCAGGCTTACTTCGAAGGAACCTTTTGCAATCAGCACAACAAAGCCATGATCGAGATCATGGGCTCGGAAGGAACCCTGTACATGGACCGGGGCCGGATGGAGTTCCATCCCGAGCCCAAGAGCCAGCAGAAGGCGAGCGAATTGGTCATTGCCCCCGAGCCGCGCGGCAGCGATTTTTTCAGCCAGCCCGATGGCGAACTGTTGCATGTCGGCAACTGGGTCGAGTGCGTGCGCTCGCGCCAGACGCCGCGCTGCCCGGCCGAAGTGGGCGTGACGGCCGCCAATGCCGCCCATCTGGCCAACCGCTCGCTGCGCAGCGGCCAGATTGCACGCTGGCAGGGCTGATGGCCAGCCCCAGGGGTTACGACACGACGCAACAAGGACGAACTTTTCTCTGACCACGGACGAAGCAGAATATGGCAAAGCAACCTGGGCCAAATGCATCGCTGGCGGCCATGCGGCGATTGTCGCCGCGACGCAAGACCAGCGCGGCCGCCGACCTCGACGCGCTGGTGGCCGAGCAGATGGCCCACTTTGGCGTCGAAGGCACCAGCGACTTTGGACGCTCGGTCGCGGCACTGGCCACGCGCTTGTATGAATGTCAGCACGATGTCGACGCCCTCTGGCAATCGGCCTTGGCGGGCATGCAAGGCTTGCCGCGCAGCGATCTGATCGCGCTGTTCAACGCCAAGAAGTTCCTAGCCTATCAACTGGCCAAGCTGCTTGACAACTTGCAGAACCCCACGCGGCGCAGCTACCAGAACCTAGGCTACGCCCAATCGACGTTGTCGGCCAAGGGGCCGTACGCCGTTTTCGATAACGTGACGGCCATCTTCGCGGCCAATCCGGTGATCGCGCGGACGGCGACCTATATCTACGCCTGCGCCGAATGGATCGAGGACGCGTTCCAGGGAAAAGAGTTGCTGCTGGAAATCTATTCGCGGCTCTTGAACCCCACCTCGATCTCGCTGGCCAATCATATTGTCGACGTTGAAGCCGGCCCATACGCGGGCGAGTACCTGGCGTGGAACTTCAACAGTGGCATGGCGGCGATCGACGCGGTGTTGGCGCACCTACTGGGACGTGACGATGTATTGGTAACCAGCAGGCACTTGTACGGCGGCGCTCATCAACTGATTCACGACTGGTACGCCAAGCCGGGCAATTTGGCCATTGGCGTCGAAACCTTCGACGGCTTTGACGCCGCCAGCTTCGAGGCCGCCTGCGAGCGCGCGGCACGGCGGTTCGCCGACCGACTGGCCGCAGGGCGCAAGATGTACGTCTATCTCGAGTCGCCGTGCAATCCGCACGGCTACTTGCTGGACGTGCCGGGGATTAGCCGCGCGGCCCACGCGCGGGGCATGCGCGTGATGCTCGACGCCACGGTCGGCACCCCTTGGCTGGTGCGGCCCTTGGTGCGTGACAACGCCGACGAGCGCCCCGACTTTGTCGTCCACAGCTATACCAAGGACCTCTCCGGCGGCGGTTCGGTGATCGCCGGCGTGGTCATTGGCCGCAACGCCGATATGTTCATTCCCAAGGGGGAATCGGCCGGTGGCACGTCGTGGGACCAGACTATGTTCTGGAACGTCTACTATGTGAAGGGGGCGTTCCTGAATGCCGACGCGGCATTCGAAGTGCTGCAAGGAATGCGGACGCTCGATGTGCGAATGTTGGCCAAGTGCATCAACACGCAAATCCTCGCGCGATTCATGGCCTCGCACCCCGACATCAACGTCCACTGCGGGGCATTGCCCGACAGCGACAACGCCGCGCTGACCCGCGAGCTGGCCTACCTGGGGCTCGCGCCACCGCTATTCACGATTGACATGCCCGGCGTGCCGCGCGACGCCTTCGAGCGGTTCTTCGACAGTCTGGCGCCGACGTTCGACCATATGATCAGCCTGGGCCAGACAAACACCATCGTCAGTTGCCCGGCCCTGACCACGCACAGCGAGCTGCACGAAGACCAGTTGGCCGAAGCGGGCATCGCGCCGACGACGATTCGTCTGGCGGTGGGACTGGAAGACCCGAGCGACCTGATCGCCCACTTTGTCGCGGCGGCGCGATTGACGATCGACCCGCACTTGCCCGGGTATTCGTCGCGGTTCATGGCGCCGGCCGACGCCGACGCGCTGGTACGCGAGGTTCACCTGGACGTACATCGCCGCTATGTCGAATCGCGCCCCCAGCTCAGCACGCTGCTGGCGGCGCCCAAACAAACGGGGAAAGGCAAACCGTGAAAGCGCTGGTCAAACGAGAACGCGCCCAAGGATTGTGGATGGAAGATGTTCCCATGCCGACCATCGGCGCGAGCGACGTCCTGATCCGCGTGCAAAAGTCGGCCATCTGTGGCACCGACGTCCACATTTACAACTGGGACGAGTGGGCGCAAAAGACGATTCCGGTCCCGATGGTCGTCGGACACGAATTCATGGGCGTGGTCGAGCGGGTCGGCGCCGACGTCGTCGATTACGCGCCGGGGGACCGCGTGACCGCCGAAGGGCACATCACCTGCGGTCACTGTCGCAATTGCCGCGCCGGGCGTCGCCACTTATGTCGCAAGACAAAAGGCATCGGCGTCAACCGTCCCGGCAGCTTTGCCGAGTTCATCTCGGTCCCATCGAGCAACGTGTTCAAGCTGCCCACCGACATTCCGGATGAGCTGGCGGCGATCTTCGATCCCTACGGCAATGCGGTTCACACGGCCTTGTCGTTCGATCTGATCGGCGAAGACGTATTGATCACCGGCGCGGGGCCGATCGGCATTATGGCCGCCGCCGTGGCGCGGCACGTGGGGGCGCGTTTCGTCGTGATTACCGACGTCAACGATTACCGCTTGCGGCTGGCCGAGAAGATTGGCGTCACGCGCGCCGTGAACGCCCGGCAAACCACCTTGGCCGAAGTGATGACGGAGCTGGGAATGACCGAAGGCTTCGATGTCGGCCTGGAAATGTCGGGCAACTCGCTGGCGTTTCAATCGATGCTCGAGACGATGAACCACGGCGGGCGAATTGCCATGCTGGGCATCTTTGCCGAGCAAGTCGCCATCGACTGGAGCCAGGTGATCTTCAAGGGCTTGCACCTCAAGGGCATCTACGGCCGCGAGATGTTTGAAACCTGGTACAAGATGAGCACCATGCTACAAAGCGGCCTCGAAATTGCCCCCGTGATCACGCACCGCCTGCCCATCGACCGGTTCGAAGAAGGCTTCGCCGTGATGCGCTCCGGCCAATCGGGCAAAGTGGTTTTGAATTGGTAGTTGGTCAGTAGTCAGTTGTCCGTTGTCAGTCGCACTCGGGTTCGAAGCGTGTGAAGATGGACCATCACCAGTTGCTTATTTACAACTGACAACTGACACCCACTAGTCCCTAGCCTCTAATCTCTAGCCCCTCTTATATGCCCCTCTCCCAACGCCTCAACTCGACGCTTGCTTCGCTCCGCGCGGCCGGCACGTACAAGCACCTGAAATACCTGGCCTCGCCGATGGGCCCTTCGGTCAAGATCGAAGGAGTCGGCGAGGTGCTCGTCTTTTGCTCGAACGACTACCTGGGGCTCGCCTCGCATCCCGAGGTGATCGAAGCCGGCCAAGAAGGGCTGCGGCGCTACGGGGCCGGCACGGCCAGCGTCCGGTTCATCTGCGGCACGATGGAATGCCATCGGCAGCTCGAAGATCGCATCGCCCGCTTCCTGGGGACCGAGGCGGCGTTGACCTTTGTCAGTTGTTGGAACGCCAATGCCGGCGTCATTCCCACCGTGGTCGAAGCTGGCGACACGATTCTTTCCGACGAGCTGAACCACGCCAGCATCATCGACGCTGGCCGTCTCGCCCCCAAGCAAACCACGCGACTTGTCTACAAGCACGCCGACCTGGCTGATCTGGCCGCTAAACTGGCCAGCGTGGCCGCCGCGCCGGTCAAGCTGGTGGTGACTGACGGCGTCTTCAGCATGGAGGGGGACGTTGCGCCGTTGGACGAGCTGGTCGCGTTGTGCCGGCGGCACGGTGCCACGCTGGTCGTTGACGATTCGCACGCGGTCGGCGTGCTGGGGGCGTACGGCCGCGGGACGCACGAGCATTTCATGCTGCCCGGCGCGGCCCCCGAGGGAGTCGACATCTTCACCGGCACGTTGGGCAAGGCGCTCGGCGGCGCGGCCGGAGGCTATGTGGCGGGTCCGCGCGAGTTGATCGAATACCTGATACAGCGGAGCCGGCCGCAACTGTTCTCGAACGCGCTACCGCCGAGCGTCGCGTCGAGCGCGCTCAAGGCGATCGAGATATTGGAGCGCGAACCCACCCGGCTGGCGCGCCTGCGCGCGAACGTGGCCCGCATGCGCGGCGGCCTGCGCAGCCTGGGCTACGACGTGCTCGAATCACCGACGGCCATCTTGCCGATCATCATCGGCGAAACAGCCGAGGCGATCCGCTTGTCCGAACAATTGCTCAAGCGGGGCGTGTTCGTGATTGGCTTCGGCTTTCCGGTCGTGCCCGAGAGGAAAGCCCGGCTGCGCGTGCAAATGTCCGCCGCGCACACCGAAGCCCAGATCGACCGGGCACTCGAAGCCTTCGCCAGCCTGAAGCGGCCCTAAACACGGCGCAAAACCTTTTTCCTCGGGGGAGAACGGTTAAGATCACGTCGCTCACTCCCCGCTTTCAAACTGATTGCCCACATGCCTGAACCGACATTTCTTTTCATTACCTGCCAGGTTGGCGCCGAGGCGACTGTCAAGCAGGAACTCGCCCGCCGCTGGCCCGAGTTCCGCTTCGCCTATTCGCGTCCCGGCTTTCTCACCTTCAAGTTGCCGGCGGGGCATGGTCTGGCCGACGACTTTGACCTCGATTCGGTCTTTGCCCGAGCCTATGGCTTTTCGCTCGGCCGGGTGAGCGACGCCGACGAAGCGGCCCGCATTGCCGCGGTGTGGCGTTTGGCCGGCGATGCCGCTTATGGCGCGCTGCACGTCTGGCCGCGCGATCAATACGCCGTCGGCGATCACGATTTCGAGCCAGGGCTGACCGAAGATTCGCGCGCGGCCGAGGCGGCCTTGCGCGCCGCGGCTTCCCAGCCTCTGCCGCCGGCCGTGTGGCCCACGCCTTCGTCGCAGCGAGTGCTGGATGTGATCCTGGTCGACCGGCACGAAGCCTTCGTCGGTTATCACGTCACGCGCAGCGGCACCTCGCGCTGGCCCGGTGGGTTGGGCGACTTGAAGCTGCCAGCCGACGCCGTCAGCCGGGCGTGGCTCAAGATGGAAGAAGGACTGCGCTGGTCCCAATTGCCGGTTCGCGCCGGCGACGTCGTGGCCGAGCTGGGCTGCTCGCCGGGCGGCGCGTGCCAGGCGCTCCTGGCGCGCGGCCTGCAGGTGATCGGCGTCGACCCGGCCAAGCCGCACGAGCGCGTCTTGAACGACAAGCATTTCACCCACTGGCAAATGCGCGGCGCCGACGTCCGCAAGCGCGACTTCGCCGGTGTCCGCTGGCTGACGGCCGATATGAACGTCACGCCGCAAGTCACGCTCGACACGGTCGAGTCGATCGTCACGTACCAGAACGTGAACATCCGCGGCTTGCTGCTGACGCTGAAGCTGGCCCAGTGGGAAATGGCCGCCGATCTGCCGGCTCAGTTGGAACGCATTCGCCGCTGGGGCTTTACCGAGGTGCGAGCCCGGCAGTTGCAACACAACCGTCACGAAGTCTGCGTCGCGGCGTTGCGCTAGTTGTCGTGAAATCTCCGCTGATTCAATCTTTTACCAGCACGCCGGAGTAGAGCGCTTCGCGGCCGGTGGCGGTTTCGAGCAGCAAGGCCCCGTCGTCGGCGATGCCCAGGCAAGTTCCGGTGACGGTCGACTCGCCGGCCCGCACGGTGAGAATCTCGCCAACTTGCAGGCAGCGGCCGTTGCTCGCGCGGCCCAGCGCCTCGGGCTGGGCGCCAAGTTGCCGCCAGTTGGCCTCGAGCGCCGCGAGCAACTCGGCCAGCAGTTCGGTTCGATCGACCGGCGCGCCGGTCAGATCGGCCAGCGTGGCCACCAACGTCTGCAACTCAGCCGGGGCGTCGTCGAAGCGGTTGTTGACGTTCAACCCGATGCCGACGATCTGCCGGCCGTCGGCCAGCCCTTCGACGAGAATGCCCGCCAGCTTGCGCGGGCCGACGTAGACATCGTTCGGCCAGTGCAACCCGACGGGCAACTGTTCGGCCCGCCGCGCGACGATGTCGATGATGGCGTTGGCCGCGGCCAGGGGCATCATCGCGCTATAGCGTCGCGCAATGCCATAGGTCGCTGGATCAAGCAGATAGCTCAGCGCCAGGCTGCCAGCGCCGGTCCACCAGCGATTGCTGCCGCGGCCGCGACCGGCGGTCTGCTGTTCGGCCAGCACCAACAGCGGAGCGCCTGTGCCAGCGGCCGCGAGTTCGCGAGCCAGATCATTGGTGCTGCCGACGCTGGCGCGATGTTCGATCGGCAGCGCAGGATACTGCACACGCAAGCGGGCAACGTCCAAGGGCGCGAAGCGCGGATCAGGCGGGCTGGCGTTCACGGTGCAAGTAGATAAAGCTTTTGCCAAGCCGGCCGTTGTAGTTGCCGGCCGAAATCCGCAACAGGCCCGGCGTGTCGACGCTGGCGGCAATGGCGGCCTGGGTCGCGGCGGCGATCGCGGCCAGGTCGCGGCCGTTGATGATGATCTCCATGATCGACTGCACACCGTCGGGCAAGCGACTTTCGCCGCCCAACTGCTCGCGCAGCGTGGGGCAGAACTGCTCGAAGGTGCTGGCGATCGAAAACTTGTACCGGCTTCCCGCCTTGCTGCCGCTCGAGGCCACGCCGCCGGGAAAGGGCATGATCACGCCGGGCGATGCCTGAACGGCCGGCAGCGCCCGCTCGGCCGCTTCGAGGGCCGCGTCGAGCGAGTCGCCCATAAACCAGAGGTTGCCCCCCATCAAACCGTCGCGGTAGCCAAAGCGGCGATCGATGACGAACTCGCCCGACAGGATCGGAATCACCCAGACGCGGCGACCGAACCGCTCGTCGCGGAACTGAAAGCCGTCGCCGAAGAACGAGATTTTGCGTCCCAGCTTGTAATAGGCCTCGGTGTCCAGCAAGTTGAAGCAGGCCGTCGTCGGACAGGTGAGCACATTCTGGCTCAGTCGCACCAACAGGCTTCGTTCCAGCGCCGTCACGCGATCGCCGCGAAACCGGGGGACGTGAAATTGCAGGATCGCCCCCGGGCGGCCGTCGGGCGTGGCGAATGATTCGTCGCCGCCGGGGCCGACATAGCGATCGAGCCCCGCCTCGCAATCGCACAGAATCGTGCTCGAGGCGTTGCCGGTGGCGGCTTGCACCGCCTGGTCCAGCCAGCGCCGGTCGCGAGCCGTGACGAGTACCTCGGCATGGATGCTGCGAAACGCTTCGGCGTAAGTATCGTCGACCTCGGCTGCCATGCTGCGATACCTGAAGTGTGCAAATGTCGAACGGTGAATCCGATCGGTCGAGCAATCCTTGGCCGTTACACGACACAAGCCGAAAAATGGTGCTCACCGAACACCCTACGTCGAAGCAACCGCGTTGCGCTAACCTTGCCGGCCGCGGCCGGGGTACACCGCCGTCTCGGTCACGATCAGGTCCATGAACACGTCATGATCCTGGACCGGAATCTCGGGGAACATCTGGCACTCGAACGCCAGCGCCACCAGCGGCGTGTCGGCCCGGGCGTGTTCCAGCAGCTTGTCGTAGTAACCCTTGCCGTGCCCCATCCGCGCGCCGGTTCGGTCGAAGGCCACGCCGGGCACCATCACCAGGTCCAGCTCTTCGACCGGGACTTGCTTCTCGGGCAGCAGTCGCAAGTCCTCACGCGGCTCGAGAATCTTGTACATGCCGATCGACAGCTCATCCATGTTTTGCAGATGGAACAGCTCGAGTTCCCCGTCGGCGTTGCACCAGGGAACGACGATCTTCTTGCCCAACGTCAACGAGTGGGGCAGGAAGTGCCGCGTCCGCACCTCGGCACGCACGTCGACATAGAACATCACAGTCTTCGCCGCGGCAAAGGCCGGCAGCGCGGCGAACTTCTCGCAGATCACCTGGCTGAGTTCGTCTTTGTTCTCCTGAGCGCGGCGGGCCTCGTGGGCCTGTTCGCGGATCGCCGTCTTGCGCTCCTGCCAATCGGTCATCGGTTGGGTACTCATGCTCGAAAGTCCTCCTTGGGGGTGCTGCGAATATCGTAGCGAATTGCCGGGCGTTGACCAGCCGGTCGCCGTACTCGCAGATTCCGTCATGCGCAAGTGAAGACAAACACCCCTCCCTGTCAGGGAGGGGCAGGGGGGAGGGTAAAGACGTTGCCGGCCAAGGGAATTCAACTGCGCGGGCGTGCCAAACCAAGGGTGGCCCAGGTGCTCGCACCTGGGCGGCCGCAGGCCGCAAGAAACTCGATGAGCGCCGCTTAGCGAACGTGGCAACTTCTTTCACGGTGAATGCGTGACTCAACAAGTTTCTTGTCGCTGCGCGACACCGATGGTCGGGCCATCGGTGCCACCCGGGAAATTGACACTCGGGGGCTAGACCTTCTCACCCCAATTCATTTCCCGCCGGGAATCACCCGCAGGGTGTAAATCGCCTCGGCCGGAAACAGCGGCTCGTCGGTCGCCCCGACGGCGCCGACGCGCAATTCATAGACGTGCCCGGCCCGCAGGTGATCGACCCGCAGATGGACCCGCCGCCGATCGTCCGAAACCTTGACGGCACTGACACGTTCGGTTCGCTCGTCGATGTTCTCGCCTCCATAGGCCGGCGTCGACACGCGCCGGTACGACGAGACGGCATAAACTTCGCGCCGGCCGGCCCGAGCGGCGTCGATCTCGCCGGTGAACTCCAATTCAAAGCCGTCGGCCACGGCCCGGGCGTGGCGAATGCCGAGCGGTATCTTGTCGAGCTGCGGACGCAGGCGGACGATCGAGCCGGTGTTCTGCCCGCCTCCCCAGCCGCTGTCGCGCAGATTGCCCACGTACAGATCCCCGGCCGGCGAAACCGCCGCCACGATCGGCCCCTCGAATGTCGGTTCGTTCTGGGGCGGGACGACGCTGAACGGATAGGCGGCCCCTTGGTAGGTGTCGCCGACGCGGTCGAGCGTCATGCGGATCAGCCGCAGCGTGGTGAACTCGGTGCCAATCAGATGTCCCTCGAACGGCCCGAAGGCGTCGCCTCCCAGCTTCTCGCGCGCGGCCGGCGGAGTGTCGAGGAAGCACAGCCCGTTGACGCTGCGTGTCCAGGGATGAGGCAGGGCGACGGCCGCCATTTCTTCCGGCGCGGTGAAGCCGGCGCGTTTCTCCAACTCGTTGATGAACCCATAGCGCATACCGGGGCGCAGATGGTTCACCTCGTTGAACGGGTTGTAGTTCCCCTGGTTGTCGCTGGCAAAGACATCGCCGGCCTGATTGACCGCCAGCCCCATCGGGAACCGCAACCCGCCGCAGACGGGTTCAACATCGAACAATCGCGGATTATTCTTCCACGGGTTTCGCGGTTTCAGTCGTAGCAATTGTCCGCGCCACTTGGCTGCTGCTTCGCTCCGGTCGTCTTGTTGGCAGGGCAGGGCCACCAGGTAGTTGCCTTGATTGTCGCTCGGCAAGCCGACGGCCCAGTCGTGGTAGTCGTCGGTATGGCCCCAACCATCGGCGACGACTTTGCACGTTTCACCCAGTCGCTTGCCACCAATCAGATCAAAGCGAACGAGCCCTAGCTTGGTGATAATGTCGAGCGCCGGGCCGGCTCTCAACGACTCATGCAGCGCCAGGCCGTACGGGGCTGCGAGTCCGTCGGTCAGAACAGTAACCTGATCTTCCAAGCCGTCGTCGTCCGAATCGTTGGCCTGGCAGACCTGACCTTTCAATGAAGTAAACAGCAGCGAGCGATCGCCGCGCCAAGCGAAGCCCGTCGGCATGTATTCCATCGGTAATGGCAATTGCACTGCATCGAACCCAGGCGTCACTTTCAGCTTTACTGTAGGGCGTGGCGGCGCTTGGGGGGGCTCGTTGGGGAATGCGTCCGCGACGAGAGCGACGTGATACGCCAGATGGAGCGTCGCAAACGGTGACAGCTCAGCAGCCATCGTGAGTCGCCCGCCGCCTCGATCGACCCGCTTGAGCCACTGCCGGAGGCCTTTCGCTTCGATGCGCATTCGAGACGACTTCGTGTCCGCTTGTTGTGTGACGTTCGCTGGGAATGGTTCAAGTATGTCGCGAGTATTGTCCGCATATTGGACGGATATGTTTCCCAGTGGATGAAACCAAACTCTTCCTTTCCATCCTTCAAACTGAACCTGGATGGCGCGATTAAAGCCTCGGCCGCCAGGAGGATGGCCGATCGGCTGAAATCCTTGCTCGACGACCAGCGATGGCATCTTGCCGTTTTGTTCTGGGAAATAAAGCCGATACTTCATCACGAAGCCATTGTCTTCGATTCGGTACTCATCAAGCGTGGCTTGCCACTGGCCGCGCGCAATCGGACCTACACGCTTGCCGTCGGGCAGCTCAAGTTCAATCTCCGGCAACAGCGGTTCCTCACCGCGCCATTTCGATAGCAGCGACTCGCCACCCGGTTCCCAGAACCAGCTTTTGCCGCGGGTGCGTTGGAAGGCCGTGTCCCCCAGCCACCAGTCGGCCAGGCTGCCACTCTCGCAATCGAACAGCACGTTGTGACGATTGGCCAAGCCGATCACCACCGGCTTGAAGTACGTGCGGCCCGGCGTCTCGAACACGTCGGTAATCACGCTGGGCTGCGCATCGGCCCCCGGCACGTTGCGCGAGCGAACCACGCGCACCGGCCCGGGCGGCGGCGGGTTGAAGCCCGGCGTATTCAACGTGTTCCAGACGGCCGCTAGTTGCGCGTCGACATTGTCACCCAGCAGCCCGTGTACTGGTTTCTGGATGGCCGGCATTTCCATCCGCGGGACAATCCGCGCCGGGTTCCGCACCCAGCGGTCGTACCAGGCCTCGCGAATCCGCCCGCCGAGCATCGTCAGATCGGTCCCGTGGGCGTTCAGCGCCACGTTCTGCGGCTCGGCGTTGCCGATCTTGTGACAACTGGTACAGCCGAATCCATCGGCCGTCACCAACCGCCGAGCGGCCAGCACGTCGGCCGGTTCGAGGGGCTTGTCGGGCTTCACGGCGAGCTGCGGAATCCGATCGTGCGCGATCAGGTGCTCGGCCAGCGCGGCCAGCTCGGCGTCGTTGATGGGGAACTTGGGCATGCGGATCGCCAGCCACGGTCGCAGCGGCGGGCGTCGCAACAGAATCGCGTCGGCCAGGGCCGTGTCGTGCAACTTGTCGCCGACGCCCGAGAGGGCCGGTGGTTGAAACGTGGGGAGCAGCGTGGCCAACTCCGGGTCGTCGCGCGTCAGGGCCTCGAAATGGGCGGCAATGCCCGGCGCGTTGCCGCGCGCGTGGCAAGCCAGACAGTTCCGCTCGGCCAGCACGGTCGCGCCCGTGAGCTTGTGCGGCGACTCGTCCGCCGGGCGCGGAGCGCTGAGATAGCTTTTCACCAGCGCAGCCTGCTTTGGGTTCAAGGCATAGCGAGGCTGCGCCAGTTGCAGCTTGGCGGCCGCCGAGCAGCCTTCGCTCCAACGCGATTGTGTCGTCAGGGGAATGCGCGCCGGCGCGGCTGCGGCTAGCGCCTTGGGCAACTCGTGGCACGACGCGCATCGGTTGGACGCAATCAATTCCTTGCCCCGCGCGAGTTGCGCCGTGCGGTCGTTCGGCTCCTTTGCTCGTTCAGCCTTCGCTGGCTTCTCGCCAAGCAGCAGTTCCAGGTACAGCCGCAGGTCTTCCCGTTCCAGATCGCTCAGCGCGAAGACCGGCATCCGATGGGCCGGGTTCACCTGCCCCGGCTCGCGCAGCCAGCGGGCGAAAAAGTCGGCGGGGCGTTTGCGAGCCACTGAGCTGAGATCGCCGCCCCCCATCAACGACAGCACGCCGCGCTCGCCGACGCGGTGACACGCCAGACAGCCGACCGTGTTGAACAGCCGCATCCCTTCCTTGGGGTCGGGTTTGGTCCGCGGCTTCTTCTTCACCTTTTTGTCGGGGACGGCGGGAACGTATTTCGCCGGCGCGGCCGATTCGGCCGAGGCGTCGTACAACACGGCGGCAATGGCGCTCGCGTCGTCGGCCGAAAGGTTCAAGTGAGGCATCCGCCGTGGCACGCCAGCCACCGTTGCCACGTCGCCAGTAGCGGTCGGCGCTCCCTTGTCGCCGGCGTTGGCCGGTTCCGGCGCGGCCGTCAGCCAGCGCTGCAACCAGTCGGCGTCCAAGTTGCCGCGCACGTGCGTCAGGCTCGGCGCGCTCAATGGTGCCGGGTCGTTCGCCGCCGAGTGGCAGGCGTCGCATCGCAAGGCCCGCACCAACTGCCGACCTTGCTCGAACGAGACGTCGGGCGATTGCTTGGGGTCGTGAAAGAAGTAGCGGTCGGTGATCGGTTCGAGTTGAAACTGCGGCCCACTCCAGAACAGACCGACTTGCGCGTGGTTCTTGCCGGCCGCGCGATAGGTGACCTTCAGCGGATGGAACCCATAAGGGATGTCGACCGGTTGGGCGTCGAGCCAGGCCGGCTCGGCCGACTCGGCGGCGAGGAGTTCTTTCCCTTGCAGCGTGACGGTCACGCGTCCGGCCGCGAAGACTCGCAGTTGGTATCGGCCCGGCAGACAGAAGAGCCGGCCTTCCCAGGTGGCGTCGAACGGACCGACTTTCAGGCGTTCGTCGGGCGTGGCGCCGGACCAGTTGAATTGCACATCGGCGTCGACGCGGCGGACTTCCGTGCCGGCGCTGTCGCGATAGCGCGCCGACAGACCAGCGCGATACTCGGGCTCCTCATCGTCTTCTTCATTCGCGTCTTCATCCGTCGCGCCGGCGTCGGTTGGCAATGGCGTTGGCGTGGGCGCTTTGGCCGGCGCGGCCACGGCCAGCGGCTCGGTCGACAAGAGCATCAGCAGATCGGCCAAGTCTTGCTTGCCCAGGTCCTTTTCCAGCCCCTCGGGCATCATCGACTTGCTGGTGCTCTGGAACTCGTCCAGGTCGGCGCGCAACAGATCGACGCGCTTCCCCTCGGGTCCCAACAGGACGATGCTCGACGCGGTTTCGTTCTCGACGATGCCTACATGGGCCACGCCGGCCGTGGTGATGGCGGTGTAGCCGATGTACTTGGTCTCGACCGCGCGATTGGGATCGAGAATTGCAATCAGCAACGACTGCCGCGACCGATCGCGCATGCCCAGCAAATCGGGCCCCACCTGCACGCCGACGTCCCCCCACTTGTGACAGGTCGAACAGCGGCGGCGGAAGGCTTCGAGCCCGCGGGCTTTGTCGCCGGGCAGGGTGGCGACATCGGCGAACGAATCGACGACCTGCTGGCGATTGCTGTCGGGGGCGAGGAGTTTTTCGGCCCGAGAGCGAATGCCGTCGTCTTTGCTTTTCAGCAGCCGCTGCCGGCGGGCGGCGTCGATCTCGGTCGGCGGCAGCGTGCCGGCCTCGATCCGATCGAGCAGGCGCTGGGTCCAGATGGTCCGATTGAGCAGGCTGTCGATGATGGTCCCGCGGACGGACGGCGATAGGGAGGAGAGCCGATTCAAGAACTCCTCGGCCAACTTTTCGTCGCTTTGTCGAGCCAGCGAGCGCGCGGCGGCTTGCTGAATCGCCGCCGGCTGGCGCGAGCCGAGCAGTTCCAGCAGAATAATGCGAGCGGTGGCAAGGTCATCAGGTCGTCGACCCAATAGTTGAATCGCCTCGGCACGGAGCGAGACGTCGGCACCGTCGTTTTGCACCAACTTGCGAATCTCGTTCGCGAGAAACGCTTTGATGCCTCCGTCGAAAAGTCGATACTCAAATGAATGGGTATCACCAAAGAACTTTTCCCAATCCCGTCCGCGCGCATCGATACCATCTAACAGGCCGCGAAGTAACGAGACTCGCCAAAACTTTGGCCACTTGGTCACGGGTTCGCCAGGCGGCACGATATTGTAAGTCGCATATTTCGCGGCATTAAAAATGTCTTCCCGGTTGTCTGACTTACCAATTGCCAGCCCCAGCCGATACGTGATTTCTGGAGGTGCAGATTTTTTGGAGTCGAGAATGACGTCTTCCGTGATTGCAGCGAGTATTGCAGTCGCATTCTGTCCATGAATCGCGCAGGCGACGGCCGAAGCGATTAACGGATCATCTGCATACTGAACGGCGAGCGGGGCGATGCGACCTTTGGTAATCTGATCGCTATTAGCCACGCTGCCAAGGCTTAGCGTTTGCTGCAATGCGACTTGCGTATCCTTCGGTTGAAGTTCGCTAAGTTGCTGCACGATTCGTGGTGATCGGTCGTAAAAGGGCTCACTCAGCCGAATCACTAATCGAAGTATGCCTGCGTGCTTCGCTTTGAGGGCTTTGGCAATTAAATCCGAATCGATTGCGCCAAGGCCATCAAGCGTAGCTAGGCAAGCGCTGGCCGTGAGCGCGCTACCGTCGATAAGATTGTCTTCAAGCAATTTGCGAATGCCCTTGACCGCCATTAAATCGCGATTGGTGACCAATTGTTTCTGAGCCATATCGCGAAGCGTGCCGTTCGACGACGCCAAGATCGCCACCAGTTCCGCGGTCGCCAACTTGTTCACTCGTGGCACCGTGCGCGGCTTCACTCCGCGGCGATAGACGCGATAGATTCGCCCGCGGTCGTGGCCGGCCCGGAGATCAAGCCGCTTTTGCCAATGCTCGGGAATCCATTGCGGGTGTTCGATGACCAATCGGTACATGTCGACGATGTAGAGCGCACCGTCCGGGCCGGTGCGGGCCATCACCGGGCGGAACCAGGGATCGCGCGAGGCCAAGAACTCGCGCTGCTGTTCCTCGGGCGCGCGGCGGCCCACGAACGTGGCCCCGCTGGGCGTGATCACTTCGCGATGGACCAGGTTGTGAACCGGCTCGCAGATGAACGCATTGCCGCGAAAGCTGGAATGCTCGGCCGATGGCTGCCCGTTGGTCGGGTCGTCGAGCCGATCGTCGCGGTAAAAGCACGAGCCGCACGCGCTGGTGAACCGGTTGGCCCGGTCGTAATCGTTGAAACGTTCGAGCGTCTTGCTGATCGGAAAGATCGGCGCGGGGCCGGGAATCTCGGGCACTTCGTGCGTGGTCAGGGTGACAGCCGCCTGAGGATTGCGGCGCAGGTATTCGTCGGGAATCACAAAGTGGGTCAGCGGCCGGCTGTTGCTGGTGCCGAACCAGTTGCCCCAATCGTCGGTGTCGCGGCCGAACTGGCTGCGGCCGGTTTGTGTTTCGATCTCGCCGGTCCAGGGGCGAATGCGGAAGTCGCGGCCGCTGATGTCGACTTTCTGGCCGGTGAGTTTCGACTCGATCACGCCGTTGCTGTCGCCGTTGGCGCAATGGATCCAATTGTCGAGTCCCCAGCGCAGGCCGTTGACCCGATGCTGTTGATTCCCTTCGCCGAAGCCGACGTAGAGCGCCTCGCGATGGTCAGCCCGGCCGTCGCCGTCCCGGTCCTCGGCATAGAAGATTTCCGGCGCGGCCGTGACCAGCACGCCGCGGCGATAGGCCATCACGCCGGTCGGGAAGTTAAGTCCGTCGAGGAACAACGTCGACGATTCGTAGGTGCCGTTCCCGTCTTTGTCTTCCAAGTAGCGCAAGCGGCCGCCGGGCTTTCCCTTGCCGTCGATGCCCAAGGGATAGTCGGCCATCTCGACGACCCACAGTTTGCCGTCCGGTCCCCAGTCAATGGCCACCGGGTCCATGACCAGCGGCTCGGCCGCGACCAGCTCGAGCTGCATGTCGCGGTGGACTTCAAACGTGGCCAGGGCCTTATCGGCCGGCGTCGGCGGCACCGAGAAACCGTCGTCACCACGGACCGTGGTGAGCGCGGCCGCGATCAACAACGCGGCAAGCGTGAAAGGGCGGGCTAGTGGCATGGCGGGAGCAGGTAGGGGAGTGGGAGCGTTGTGGGGTGGGGGTGTCGTCGTCGCGTTTGAGTAAGAGTAAAACGAACACCCCTCCCTTTCAGGGAGGGGCAGGGGGAGGGTAAAGACGTTCACGGTCTAAGAGGCGTCCGCCAGTGGAAGCGAATTTGGCCTGCGACGTTTTCACCCTCACCCGGCTCGCTGCGCTCGCCACCCTCTCCCATCGAGGGAGAGGGGTAAATAGGGTGGCTCGGCGCCAGGCGCTCCGCATTTTACTTGGTCGCGGCGCGGGGAGCAAAAACTGCTGCGCCAAGCAGACAGAGTGTGAGGAAAGCGGCCACAAACTACCAGCGGTAGCCGGTGTGCAGCTCTTCGTTGACGACACAGCCGGTGGGCCAGCGGGCGGCGTGCAGGTCGACCAGGCATTGCGCCGCCAGACCTCCCATCGCGTCGAGCGCGTCTTGATCGATGCCCCCCATGTGCGGCGCGACGACCACGTTGGGAAGTTTGAGCAGCGGGCTGTCGGCTGGCAACGGTTCGACCTTGAAGACATCGAGCCCGGCCATCGCGATCGGGCCGTTCTTCAAAGCCGCCAGCAGCGCGACCTCGTCGACCAGTCCACCGCGCGAGGTGTTGATGAGCACCGAGCCGGGCTTCATCTTGGCCAGCGACTTGGCGTTGATGATGTCGGTGGTCTCGGCCGTGCAAGGAATGTGCAGACTGACGATATCCGACTGGGCCAGCAACTCGTCGAACGTGCAAAGCTTGACGCCGTTCTCGGCGCAGAACTTCTGGTCGGCGAACGGGTCGTAACCGACGACGTTCAGCCCCAGGCCCCGAGCGCGCACGGTCAGCGCCTTGCCGATTCGCCCCAGGCCGACGATGCCCAGGGTGTTGCCGGCCAGTCGGCGCAGCGCCGTTCGCTTCCACGTTCCTTCGCGCATCAACCTGTCCAATTCGACCACGTTGCGGAAGCAGGCAAAGATCATCGCCAACGCCTGCTCGGCCACCGAGTGTTCGTTGGTGCCGGGCGTGATGACCACGGGCACGCCGTGGCGCGTGGCGGCGGGCACATCGACCGCGTCGTAACCGACGCCGGCGCGGGCCACGCAGCGGAGCTTGGTGTTGGCGAAGACCTCTTCGCTGTAAATCTCGCCGCCAGCAATCACGCCGTCGATCCCTTGCAGTTGTTCGATCAATTGCCCGCGCGACAGGCTGAGCGGATCGACCGGCAGCCAACGGATGTCAAAGCCGGCCTGTTCGAGAACCTGGCGATAGGGACCGGGCGCGTGGCGAAAGTGAGCGGGCATGACCAGAATGCGGGGCATACTGAGCTTCGGCGCCGAGTGGTGACGGGCGCCGTCCTATGCGAGGGTGATGCGAAGCGAGGCGCGGCTGGCAAGCGACTCGAAGTGTTTTTACCGCAGCCAGACAGCGCGAACAAGGCGTCGGTCAACCGGTTGTAACCCGAGGCCAGCCAAGCGGTACGGGGCAGCGGGTTCTCTTTCCGCCGGCGGCGGCTTAGAATCGGCGTCAGCAAGGACGTGCCCGCAGCCAACTGGGCCAGAGCACTTCTCGATTCCATGTAGCGTGCGTATCTACCAAGCCGGTGGCTTTGCCACCGAGGTCGGCGGCAGAGCCGCCGGCTTGGGTGAGCCGACGATACATACTCCCGAGAATTGCCCCAGCAACTAACTGGGCCAGCAGTCAACCGAGAGGAACTCCGTACGTGAGCAACAAGATTCATATTGTCGGCATTGGCGACGACGGGCTGGCCGGTTTGACCGGAGCCGCGCGACAACTGGTGGCCGAGTCCGATCTGTTGGTGGGGCCGGAAAGCCTGCTGGCTCTCGTATCGGACGGGCGTGCCCAGCGGTTTGTCGTCGGCAGCGATCTGGAGCGCGTGGCCGAGCGCTTGTCAGCGCCGCGCGAGTCGCGCGTGGTCGTGCTGGTGTCGGGAGATCCGCTGTTCTATGGCCTGGCCCGGTATCTGTGCGATCGGCTCGGCAAGGATCGCTTCGAGGTGGTGCCCCACGTCAGCAGCATGCAGCTCGCCTTTGCCCGCGTGAAGGAAAGTTGGGAGGACGCCTACCTGGCCAACTTGGCCACCCAGCCGTTGGACCTGGTGGTCGACAAGGTGCGCGTGGCGACCAAGGCGGGCATGTTCACCACCGAGCGTCACTCGCCGGGCGCGGTGGCCGAGGAACTGCTACGCCGGAAAATCGACTACTTCTCGGCGTATGTCTGTGAGAACTTGGGCTCGCCCGACGAGCGCGTGACGCACGCCGAGTTGGCGGAGCTGATCGAGCAAGAGTTCGCGCCGTTGAACGTGATGATCCTGGTCCGCCGCCCCAATGCGCCCGACCGGCCGCGCGATTCGATTGGCAAGCGGTTGTTCGGCAACCCGGACGATGCGTTCCTGCAGTCCAAGCCCAAGAAGGGACTGCTCACGCCGGCCGAGGTGCGGAGTATGGCGCTGTCGGAAATGGACTTGGGGCCGACGAGCACCGTGTGGGACATCGGCGCCGGCAGCGGCTCGGTGGCGATCGAAGCGGCGCAGATCGCCTCGGGGGGCACGACCTATGCCATTGAGATGGACCCCGAGGACCATGCCCTGATTCAAACCAACGCCGAGCGATTTCAGGTCGGGAACTTGGTGGCGATTCTGGGGCGCGCGCCCGAGGCTTGGGCGAACCTGCCCGACCCGGACGCGATTTTCGTCGGCGGCAGCGGGCGCGAAATCAGCCCGTTGGTCGATTCGGCTTATCAGCGCTTGAAGGCGGGGGGGCGATTGGTGGCCAGCGTTGGTTCGCTGGAAAGCCTGGCCGCGGTTCACAGCACGTTGCAAGCGCGCCAGCCGCGCGTGAATGTCTGGATGATCAACCTGGCCCGCGGCACGAATCAACTGGAGCGCGTGCGGTTCGAGGCGCTGAATCCCACGTTCCTGGTGTCGGTGGTGAAGGGGGAGAAGGGCTAGAGGAAGTTGCTAGTTGCTGGTTCCTAGTTGCTAGAGCAATGCGGCGGTACTTTTAGCGGGTGCATTCATTGGGCGATTCTCTTGAGCTGTCGTTGAAGAATGCGTTGAGAGGCTATGACTGACACCAAGTCTTTGGATGTGATTGCGGTTGGCGCGCATCCGGATGATGTCGAGATCGCTTGCGGCGGCACGTTGGCGCGGCTGGTCAAGCAGGGCTACCGCGTCGGCATCATCGACCTGACCGATGGCGAGCCGACGCCGTTGTCGCCGGGGCCGCATGTGCGACTGGCCGAGGCCGAGAGCGCCCGGGTTGCGCTGGGCGTGCATGTGCGCGTGCAGTTGAATCTGAATAACCGGCGGCTGTTCGACACTTTTGAAGCCCGCGTCGCGCTGGGCAAAGAGATTCGCCGTTACCGCCCGAAGCTGGTGCTGGGCTTTGGCGAAAAGACACCGCTCGCCTCGCCCGACCATTGGCAAGCGATGCAGATCACCGACGCGGCCGTGTTCTACTCGCGGCTGTCAAAGTGGGACGAGCACTTTGAAGGGCTCGAAGTTCACGCGGTGCCGATGCAGTTGTATTACACGCTGCAGTTGCAATCGCTGGAACTGCCGCACGGGGCCGGGCATTTCGTGGCTGACATTGGCGAAGAGCTGGACCAGAAGCTGGCCGCGATTCGCTGCTATGAAACGCAGTTTCCGCCCAACAAGGCTCACGTCTTCGACCGAGTCCGCGCGGCGGCGATGCACTTTGGAATGGCCGCCGGTTATCGCGCCGGCGAGCTGTTCACCACGCCGCGGACGCTGGGCTCGAAGAACATCATGCGGACGCTGTTCGAGTGAGGGCCGTGGTCGCCGCTTGGCAACGCGCACAACAAGAGCCGGGGGCTGACGCCCCGGCTCTTGTTTACGCTGGCTTGTCCGCCACGGCTATTTGAACTGGTAGTTCGGGTTCTCGATCGAGAAGTCGGCGTCGGTGAAGCCGTTGTTCAGCTTCAGGTTCAAATAGGTGTACTCTTCGCACAACGGCGGTTGTTCGCCGGGGGCCTTGGGCCATTCATAGGCTTCGTGCCGAACCGGCAGATTCAGTTCGTTGTCGATGTACACGCGGGCGATGTGATAGAGGAACTCCTTGCGCGGCGTGGGGTGCGTCACCTGCAGGCAGGTGCAATCGCGGTTGTTGATCTTGGCGCCGGCGATCGTCTTGACTTCGCACTCGGCGAACTTCATGTCCTGTTCGCCGACTTCGAGCAGTCGCGTGGTCAGCTTCAGAATGCCCAAGTCGGTGATCGGGTAGCGCTGGCCGGCCATGGCGAACGAGCCAGTGGGCAGCAGCGAGACCGTGCCGATCAGCTTGTGACGCATGCCGTTGGCGTGGGCCCACAGCTTGCCGTCGTTCTGGCCGGCGATGTACAAGCATTCTTGCCCCTTCAACTTGGCCGGGCCAAGGAAGTAGAGGTAGACGCTGAAGGGCCGGTTGCGGACCTTGACGAACATGTATTCATGATCGTTGAGCGTGCCGTCAATTCGCTCGCGCTTGACCAACGTGGCGGTGTAGTCCTGAATCTTGTTGATTTCGATCGCCTGTTGGCTGGCCCAACGCATGGCGTTGGCCAGCGGGTGCTCGCCCGGCAGCGGTTGCAACCTGGCGGCCAGATCTCCCTGGGCGGCTTCACCCGTGGCCGGAGTGGCCAACGTACCCGGCGCGGCGGCCAAGCCCGTGGTCGCCGGGGCGGGAGCCGCCGACACGCCCGGCACTACGCCATTGGTTGACGCGGTGCGAACCGGCTCTTGGTGCTCGACCGGCTGCACCTGACGCCCCTGGTTGTTGGGGTCAAAGGCGCCAATCGGCTGGACGGCATAGTTGGGCTGGGCGACGGGCACCCCGGCGCGAGGCGCCGCGGCGGCCGGAATGCCCCGCCGCGCGTCGGTGCGCGGCTGGGCCGTGGCCGGTCCCCATTGGGTCGGCTGAGTGTTCGTCGGTTGCTGGGGGGGCAAGTATTGCTGTGCGACGGCCGCGGTCGCTCCGGCCAACACCAGGCTCAACGTGCCCACGCAAGCGGTGCGGCGATTCGCCATCCAACCCAATAACGTCATTACAAAGCTCCTCGGGGATCAAGCAGCGCGAGCGTCGAGCAGGTTCAAGACACAGGCGCGGAACTTGACAGTTTTTCTTCGCAACAGTGGTTTAGGCAGCGTGTTGTATTGCAACGTCCATGCCGAATACAAACGAGCGGAGTGGCGAGCGCCAGATTTGATTCGTGCAACTTCCCTGTTGCGGTCTTGCCCGGCTTGGTATCGCACCGAAAACGTGGGGCTGATTTCGGCGGAAGTGGCGTCCGCGACGACGGTTCGCGCGGCGGACGATCACTGGGGGTTAGCGGGCATCAACATTGACAAGTTGCGCAAAGAAACTGCTCTCGGCCGTCCGTGGCATTGGTAAGTATCGCCACAATGGAATCACCAATTTACAATGTGCCACATGCAATGCCGCCCATCCGTGCGCTGTTCAGGCGCTGGCGACAGCACAGGCATAACTGCCCGCGTAGTTTAACCCAAAACCATCCCACCGCCCGAGAGCAGTTTATGCCTGAGCTGAGTTTTCTGCTGAAAATGATTGTCTCTCCCCCCTTTGGGGAAAACACTTACCTCGTTCACCGCCGCGAGCGTGATGATTGTCTGGTGATCGATCCGGGCTTCGACGTGGACAGCATTGTCGATTACCTGGAGCAGCGGCGACTGAGGCCGGCCGCCATCTTGAACACGCATGGGCACGTCGATCACTTTGCTGGCAATGCCGGCGTGAAGCAGCTTTGGCCCGAGTGCCCCGTGGTGATCGGTCGCGGCGACGCGCCCAAGCTGACGGACGCCGGGTTGAATCTGTCGAGCAGCTTCGGCTTTTCGTTCGTTAGCGCCGCGGCCGACGTGCTGGTTGATGGTGGTCAAGTCGTCGAGTGGGCAGGCTTTACGCTCGAAGTGCGAGAGATCCCGGGGCATTCCTCGGGGCATGTGGTGTTCATCTTGCGGACGGAAGAACCGCCGGTGGTATTTGCTGGCGATACGCTGTTTGCGGGCGGCGTGGGACGCTCGGACTTTCCCGGCGGCGATGGCGAGTTGCTAGCAGCCGGCATTCGCCAGCATCTGTTCACGCTGCCCGACGACACGATCGTGTATCCCGGTCACGGGCCAGCGACCACGGTTGGCGTCGAGCGGCGGACGAACCCCTGGGTCGGCGATGGGGCGTAGCATGCGGTGCTAGCGTGACGCACTGCTTTGCGGCGCTGGCAGTCTGATCGATGCCCAGTGCGCCATCACGCTCGTTTGGCGTTGCCCTACGGCAACGACGCCAAGTCCACGATGAATGGAAAGTCTTGCCGCAATGCCCGAATGAGCCGGTGATCGGCCGTCACTAATTCGGTTTGTTCTCGTTCGGCGAGCGCAACATAGAGACAGTCGTAGACGCCGATCCTGGCGTGAGAGGCAATCTCCAAAGCCCGAGCGGCAAGCGGAAGCGAGGGGTGCAGATCAGGCAGGATCAGATCATCGAAGAGTACGGAAGCCTCTCCAACGATCAGCAATCGTTTGCGTTCCGCCTTTGCCAGCGCGTGAGCAGCCTCTACGGCGAACACGTCAGGAGCGATCAACTCATGGATGCCCTGCCGGAATCCATCGCACAATGCAATCGCGTGCGGAGAATCGACCTCTGGCAAGACCGTTTTGAGGCCCACGGACGAATCGATGACGTATCTCATTCGTCGCGTGTTTCGCGGACGAGTTCGACAGCAACGTTCAGCAAGCCGTGCTCTTTGTAGAGCCGCTCGCGGATTCTCTCGGCGCGGTCATGAATCCGCTTGGCCGCTTCAGCAGCGACCGGACGCTTCTCGGCGCGAGCTCGGTCGGCTTCCTCATGATCGGCTTGTCGTTCCGTGGTCGTGCTCATACCTGAATTATCGGTCATCGGCCACGCTAATCAACACGAGAACCGGAAGAAGCTAAGCGACTTCCGTTACATCCTTGGCAAATAGCGGAACGATTCATTCCGTGCTACAACGTCTTCTCGTGCGGGTCGTCGACTGGCATCAACTCGGTCGGGTGCAGAGGGCTGGCGACCTGGCACGGCAACTCGCAGACGAACCGGCTCCCTTGGTCCTCGGCACTCTCGACGTAAATCCGCCCGCCGTGTTCGCGCATGATCTTCTGACTGACGGGCAGGCCCAGTCCCGTCCCGCGCGAGCCCTTCGACGACGTGAACAACGTGAAGATGTTGTCGACGTCCTCGGCCGGGATGCCCACGCCGTTGTCTTCGATGATCACCCGAGCGATGTGCGCACTGGCGTCGTACTGGGTGCTGACCTTCACGTGCCCGGCATGGTCGGGCTTTTCGCACGTGGCCGGGTCACAGGCGTCGATGGCGTTGCTGACGATGTTCAGCACCGCGCGATGAACCCCCTCGGGATCGAACGTGAACTGCGGCACATCGGCCGCCGGCGTGAAGGTACACTCGACCGAGCGTTCGCCCGCCCGGTTCTGCGCCAACTCGACCACTTCGCCAACCGTGCGGTTCAAATCGCCAACGATCAGCTCCGGCTCTCGCTCCTTGCTGAACGTCAACATGTCCATTACCAGGCTCGAGATCCGCTCCTGGTTTTTCTCGACGAACTCCCAGCCCCGTCGTAGCATTTCTTGATTGTTGTTGGACAGCCCTTCCTTGATCAGGTAGCTGCCGCCGCGGATGCCTTGCAAAATGTTCTTGATGTGATGCGACAGAGTGGCGATCGTCTGCCCCATAGCGGCCAGTCGTTCGGCCTGGAGCATGGCCGAGTAGTAGTGCGTATCCTCGACGGCCAAGGCCGCCTGGTGAGCGATGGCCACCATCAGTTTCAGGTGCTCGTCCGAGAATCGCGAGCCACCCTGGCTCATCAGTTGCTGCACCGACGACGACGTGTCGATGTAGATCGCGCCGACGGTTTCGTAGCGCCCTTGCATGGGGACGCAAATCGCTTCGCGCACGCCGAACCGCACCACGCTTTGCGCCGCCTTCCAGCGGGCGTCGTCCTGGGCGTCACTGGTCAGCACCCCTTCGCGCGTCTGCATGACGTGGTCGAGAATCGTCCGGCTGATTGCCATCCGCTCGTCGATTTTGACACCCGGCCGGTTGTGACGCACGCGCGGCGCAAGCTGCCGGGTCTCGGGATCGACCAGCATGATCACGCCCCGGTCGGCTTCCACCCATTCAAAGATCAACTGCATGATCCGGTCGAGCAGTTGATCGATGTCGAGCGTGTGACTGACGGCCAGAGCCGTCCGGTACATGATCTGCAAATTGCTGCGCGCTCGCGCCAGCCAGGGACTTCCGGCGGCGTCGGCACCGAGATTGAACAGCGGGCTCTGTTCCTCGGGCGCAATCGAGCGGACGATGCGCGAGCGGTCGTCTTGGGCCGCCGAGGGGACGATGTCGACGTTGGTGTTGGCGGCGCCAGGGGGCTCGACCGTGGCCCCGGTGAACAGCATCAGCGTGCCACCCATCTGCACTTCGTCGCCGGTGCGCAGCTCTTGCGCCGTGATTTGGCGGCCGTTGATGAACGTGCCGTTCGAGCTGCGCTGATCGGTCACGGTACAGACGCCGTCGGCGTTGCTGATGATCGCATGCCGGCGCGAGACTTCGTGGTCGTGCAACTGCAGCGAGTTGTCGCTGTCGCGGCCGATGGTGGTGCTCGGAGCGTCGAGCTCGAAGCGCAAGCCCTGGTCATGGCCTCGAAATACAAACAGCGATGGCACGCTTGCGACTCCGCGCACGATTCGATAGTGAGCGAAACGGCTGGCCGCGCGACGATCAAAACGCTATGCCGCGTTCGACGTCCGCGCCGCCAGCAACGCTTCGATTTTACGAATCAGCGGGGCATAGTGATAGGGTTTGGCCACGAACTCGGCGCCGCGTGTCGCGGCTAGACGCGCAGCTTGCCGCAGATTGCCCAATAAGACCAACGGTCGCTCGCTCGACCGGGCCAACTGCTCGCAATTGACCCGATCGTGGTGCAGGTCGGCGCTTTCCAGATCGACGACAATGCACCCGGGCGCGTGACGCTCGGCCAGGGCCAACGCCTCGGCGCTCGATGTGGCGCACAAGGTGCGCCAGCCGCGCTTGGCCAACGCCGTGCAAAGAACCGCGCCGGTATCAGCGGCGTCGACAACCAGGACCGAGTGGCGAGCGTCCATCGGGTTGGCTCCAGTGGCACGCACAGGCGGGGGGCGCGTAATCGCGAGGTGCGTGCAGCGTAGGGGAGGAAGTCTCGGGCGGGAGGCGAAGAATACCGACGCCGGCCCCGGCGGTCAAAGCCAGATTCAAGCTTGACCGGGTAGGGAACGCCGCTGACAATTCAGGGAGTCTCGCCGCCGGGCGATGACCGCCTGCCCCCGCGCCCGCCCTGGTTTCCCTTCAGCTTTACCGCTCGACAGTGTTTTTGCCATTTGACTTGGCCAATCGTCGATCCGGTCGTTGATTGCGCCGCGAGCGAAGACAGCGGCCCCGGGCGCTAGCATGCCGGCAGGAGAATCCTCTTTGACGAATCGAGAACTCACGATGTCACGGTCTCGCCCTCGCTGGTTTGCCGCGCTGGCGGCTTTGGTTCTGGCGCCCTGCGTCGCATGGTTGAGCGCGGCCGAAGAGAATCGGTTCTCGAACTCGGCGGTCGAAACGCGCGTGCTCGACGGGGTGCGCCATCTGGCCAGCGACGAGTTGGGCGGCCGCGGCGTCGGCACGCCGGGCATCGATCAGGCGGCCGAGTACGTCGCCGAGCAATTCGCCGCGGCCGGCCTCAAGACCAATGTCGTCGAGGGCAAGCCGTTCCAAGAGTTCTCGATGACGGTTGGCACCGAGTTGGGCCAGACGAACACCTTGAGCTTTGCCCGCGTCGGTGTTGATGAAAAGACCGAGACGGCGACGCTGACCTTGGGCGAGAACTTCACACCACTTAGCATCGGCGGCTCGGGCAAGATCGACGCGCCGCTGGTATTTGTCGGCTATGGCATCACGGCCAAGGATCTGAAATACGACGACTATGCCGGCCTGAACGTCGAAGGCAAGGTCGTGATCGTCCTGCGGCACGAGCCGCAACAGAACAACCCGCACAGCGAATTCAACGGCACGTCCCACTCGCAATACGCCCCATTCTCGCGGAAGCTATCCAACGCCTACGAGCATGGCGCGGCGGCGGTGATCTTTGTAACCGACGAGTACGAGATCGAAGAACGTGTGGCCCAGCGGCTCAAGCTGTGGCGCAAGCCGTTGGACGAGTTGGTCGAAGCACAGCAGGAGTTCGCGCAGCTCAAGAACCCAACGCTCGAACAGATTGAAGCGCACCGCGAGTGGGTGCAAAAGCAAGTCAACGCCGAATGGCTCAAGAACCTGGACGATCAGGCCGCCAAGCTGAAGCATGAGTACGATCCGCTGCTCGGGTTCCGCGGCGCCGGCGGCGGCGACACGGGCCGCATTCCCGTGGTCTTTTGCCGGCGCGCGGCGATCGATCCGATTGTCCGCGCGGCTTTGAAGACCGACTTGGCCACGCTCGAACGCGAGATCGACAAAGGGCCGAAGCCCGCGAGCCGCGAACTCCCCGGCTGGCGCGCCAAGGGTGAGATTTCGGTCACACGCACCCAGGCCACGGTCAAGAACGTGATCGGCGTGTTGCCCGGCTCGGGGCCGAAGGCTGACGAGACGATCGTCATTGGCGCCCACTATGACCACTTGGGCATGGGTGGCGAAGGGAGCTTGGCGCCGGGCGAAAAGGAAGTCCACAACGGCGCCGACGACAATGCCTCGGGCACGTCGACGCTGATCGAAGTGGCTCGGCAACTGGCCGCGCGCGGCAAGCCCTTGCCCCGGCGGGTCGTGTTCATCGCCTTCACCGGCGAAGAGCGGGGCCTGATCGGCAGCGCGAAGTACTGTGCCAACCCGATCTTCCCGTTGGACCAGACGGTCGCCATGCTGAATATGGACATGGTCGGCCGAATGGTCGACGACAAGCTGATCGTGCAAGGGGCCGACACGGGAACCGAATTCGGGCCCATCGTGGACCGACTGAATGAAACGGCCGGGTTCAAGATCACGCGCCAGTCGGGCGGCTTTGGCCCCAGCGATCACTCCTCGTTCTACGGCAAGAAGATTCCGGTGATGCACTTCTTTACCGGCACGCACAAGGACTATCACCGCCCCAGCGACGACATCGACAAGATCAACGCCCAGGGCATGCGCCGTGTCGCCGACTTTGTCACCGAGGTAGCGGTCGCCCTGGCCGAAGCCGACGCGCGCCCCACGTACGTCGAGGTCAAAGCGTCGAAGAGCGGCATGGGGGGCGGCGGCGATCGCCCCTACTTTGGCAGCCGGCCGAGCTTCGCGTCGGAGGAGCCGGGCTACACGCTTGAGGGGGTCACGCCGGGCGGGCCAGCCGAGAAGGGTGGTCTGAAAGGGGGCGATTCGATCATCAAGCTCGGTGACAGCAAGATCGGCAACCTGGAAGACTTCGACAGCGCCCTGCGCAAGTACAAAGCCGGTGACAAGGTTCCCGTAGTCGTCCGCCGCGAAGGGAAAGAAGTAACGCTGTACGTCACGCTGGAACCGCCACGCTAGCCTTTGGTCAGTTGTCAGTGGTCCGTGGTCAGTTGTAAGAAATACCACGCAAAGGGATCGCCACATGCGCGCAGCGACTCAGTTTCGTGCTGCTAGCCCCTCGTCCCTAACCCCTAGCCCCTCTTCTTCCAACTGGCCTTCTCGCCGGCGCTTCGCGTCGGTATCCTCTCGCCCCCAGTCTGGCGATATTCCCGGGATACCACAGGACCTCTGACCATGCCTTGCGCGCGGTTCAGGCATTTGATTCTGACGCCGGTTGCGGTGCGGCGCCCCTCGACGGCGCGCCACGGCGCCGTGCTGTTATTCGTAGCGCTGCTTTGTGCCTCGGGCTGCGGCGTTGTCGCGCATCGGCAAAACGCCGACGGCGTGCGGCAGTTTCAAACTGGCCAATACCAGGCGGCCATTGCCAACTTTGAACAAGCCATCGCCACCAACCCCGGCGACGCCGACGGCTACTACAATCTGGCGTCGACCTATCACCGGTTGGCCAAGCTGACCAATCAGCCGGCCAATTGGAAGATGGCCGAAGACACGTACAACTTGTGCCTCGATCGCAATCCGAACCATCGCGATTGCCACCGGGCGTTGGCGGTGCTGCTGTCCGAAGAGCAGCGAAATGAAGAAGCCTTCCGCTTGCTCGAAGGCTGGGCGCAAAAGAATCCCAGCTCGGCCGACCCCAAAATCGAACTCGCGCGCTTGTCGCAAGAGTTCGGCAACACGACCCAGGCGCGCGAGCAACTGCTCGAAGCCCTGGCGGCCAGCCCCTATGACAGCCGCGCGCTGGTCGCGCTGGGCCAATTGAACGAACAGACCGGCAACGCGACCCAGGCCTTGGCCAACTACCAGCGCGCCGTGGTCAGCGGTGAAAACTCGCCCCAGGTTCAGTCCCGCATCGCCGCGCTGCAATCGCTAGTCCAACCGACCGGCCTGCCGACGGCCGCTCCGGGCACGCGCTATGTGACCATGCCGGCGTCGAGCGCCCCCGGCCCGACCACGTCGCCGATCATCCGCTAACCCTCCCTCACCGCTGCCAAACTGGGCGATTCAGGCAGGGGGCGAAGTCTCCGGTGGCTTGACCCTCTGGCGGGTAATTCTTATCTTGCCATTTTCCCTTATTTGGCAAGGTCGTTGGCCATTAGACGCCACGACCGTTCGGCCGCTTCCACCCTTATTCAGGCACAGCTATGCCCCGCGTGATTGTTCTCGACACGTTAGCTCAAGAAGGACTCGATATTCTGGCGGCGGCCCCTGGCATGTCGTACGAGGTGCGAACTGGTCTGGCGGGGGACGCCCTGCGAACCGCTCTGGCCGAGTTCGACGGCGCCATCTGCCGCAGCGGCGTGAAGATTACGGCCGACGCCCTGGCCGGCAACAAGCGGCTCAAGGCCATCGTCCGCGCCGGCGTCGGCACCGACAACATCGACAAGGACGCCGCCACGCGACTGGGCATCGTGGTGATGAACACCCCGGCCGGCAACACCCTGAGCACGGCCGAGCACACCGTGGCCATGATGCTGGCCCTGTCGCGGAACATCGCCCCGGCCTACCAGAGCCTGATCGAAGGACGCTGGGACCGGAACAAGTACATGGGAACCCAGCTTGCCGACAAGACGATCGGCATCGTCGGCCTGGGACGCATCGGCATGGCGGTCGCCTTGCGGGCCAAGGCGCTCGAGATGCGCGTGCTGGCCTATGACCCGTTCGTCAGCAGCGAGCGCGGCAAGGAACTGGGCATTGAAATGTTCAGCAAGGTCGTCGAAATGCTGCCGCACGTCGATTATCTGACGGTTCACACGCCGCTGACGCCCGAGACCAAGAACCTGATCAGCCACAAGGAACTCGACATCGTCAAGCAGGGGGTGCGGCTGATCAACTGCGCCCGCGGCGGCATCTACGACGAAGAAGCCCTCGTGGCGGGCCTGAAGAGCGGACGCCTGGCGGGTGTGGCGCTCGACGTGTTTACGACCGAGCCGTGCAAGACGAGCCCGTTGTTCGGCATGCCCGGCGTGCTATGTACGCCTCACCTGGGCGCGAGCACCGAAGAGGCACAGACACAGGTTGCCATCGAAGGGGCGCACCTGTTGGTCGACTTCCTCGGCACGGGCGCGATTCGCCACGCCGTGAACATGGCGGCCGTTGACGCCAAGAAGCTGGCCGCCCTGCGCGATTACCTGGACCTGGGCTATCGCCTGGGTCTGCTGTTGGCCCAGGTGGACAAGTCGCCGGCCAAGGCGTGTCGCTTGACCTATCGCGGCGAAGTGGCCAGCAAGGAAACCAAGCTGATCACCGCCTGTGTCGCGGTCGGGTTGCTGGAAAACGCGCTGGAAGAAGGGGTGAACATCGTCAACGCCGAAGTCCTGCTCCGCGAGCGGGGCATCGAGTTGGTCGAGGAATCACGCGCCGACATGGGAGCCTTCAGCTCGGTGATTCAAGCCGAGTTGGTGACCGAGGCCAAGACTTACAAGGCCGCGGCCACGTTGTTTGGCCAGAACATGCCGCGGCTGGTCCAGTTCGACGAGCACCGGCTGGACGCCTTCCTGGACGGTGTGATGCTGATCTTCACCCATCGCGACGTGCCGGGCATCATCGGCCGCGTGGGCACGATCTTTGGCCAGCACAAGGTGAACATCGGCCAGATGGTCGTCGGCCGCGACAGCGGCGCTCCCGGCGGCCAGGCGATCGGCGTGCTGAACCTCGACGCGCGGCCACCCGCCGCGGCGTTGAACGAGATGCTGGCTCACGCCGACGTGAAGACCGCGACGGTCATCGAGATGCCGCCAGCGGGCAAGTTGCCGAACTGGCTAGCCGCCGCGCCTAAGTAACCGCGGTGCAGACGACGTGCTAATGACCAAGCACCAATGTCCAATGACCAGAAGGAAGACTTTTTGGTCATTGAGGCTTACATGACCTTCGTCATTCGGATTTCGACATTCGTCATTTCTCTATTGAGCCAGCTTATCCAGCGCCTTTTGCGCCGCGTTGCGAACCGCGTCGTCGGCGTCGCTCTTGGCGGCCTTTTGCAGCGCCGGCTTGCCAGCCAGCGGGTTGATCGACCCCAACGCCACGGCGGCGTTGTGGCGGACCATTGGCGACGGATCATTCGTCAGCACCGTCGAGAGGGCCGAGACCATCGCACCGGCTTCGGGGCCGATGGCGCCGATCGCGGCCAGCACTTCGGCCCGAATGTCGGCGGCCGGATCGCCCAATGCCGCATTCAACGCTGGCAAGGCGGACTTGGCCTCGGGCCCCAGTTGAGACAACACTTCGGCGGCGCCGCCACGAGCCGGGCCAGGCTGCAGCGCCATGGTCAGCGCCGGAATCGCCTGCGGGCCGATGGAAATCAACGCTTCGATCGCCGCCATTCGCACCTGGGCGTCGGCGTCACCCAGCAGGCCCGCCAACGGCGTGGCCCGCGCCATCGGCGCAATGAGACCATCAAGCTCGCCCAGCGCGTGAGCCGCGGCGGCGCGGACACGCGGGTTCTGGTGCTTGATCGATTCGATCAACAGCGGCAAGGCTTCGGTGTCGTGGGCGTCGATGTCCGGCTCAACGCGCGTCAGCGCCCAGGCGGCGACGGTCTTCATCAGCGGATCGTTGGCGTTGCGACGAATCTTCAAGGTCGAAGCGGCCGACTTGGCCGTGGGACCGAGCAGGCCCAGCGTGACGCCAGCGCTGTAGCGCACGCTTTCTTCCGAATCGTCGAGCGCCTTGACGATGGCCGGGACCACTTCAGGGCCGGCGGCCATGTGCCCCAGGCACAGCAGCGCCTCGCGGCGGACCAGCGGGTCGGCGTCGGCCGTACATTCTAGAACCTTGGCCGTGGCTGCTCGGGCGGCGGGGCCGATCTCGGCCAATACCAGGCAAACCCAATAGCGGGCTTCCTTGTAATCGAGCGCTTTGGTCAACGCGTCGACGGCTGGCGCGCCCAGCGAAGCCAACGAGTGGAGCACCGGGGGAATGTCCTCCGGCGGCGCATTGCGCAGCAGGTCGACGAACAACGGCACCGACACGGCCGGGCCGGGACGAATGGTGGCGATGGCCTTAATGGCTTGCGTGCGCACCAGCCGATCGCTGTCGGTGGCGCACTTCACGAGCGCGGGCACCGCTTGCTTGCCGGCTTCACCTGTGCGGCCAATCGCATAGGCGCAATAAGCGCGAACTAGCGCGCTGTTGTCGGCCAACTTGGCCGCCAGCGCCGGTACGGCCGCGCTGGCGTCGGCCCCCATGGCCCCCAAGGCCCTAGCCGCGTGCCAACGAACCGCTTCATTGTCGTCGTTCAAGCAGCCCGCCAGGCCGGCGACGACTTGCGGGGCATTGACCCCAGCGCCGGCCAGACTGTCGATCGCGCCCACGCGCGTTGGGACGCTCGGCGCGACCAGCAACTGGACCCAACCCGCCACGTCATTGGGCAGCTTGCCGGGGACGCCCGGCGCCGGTGGCGCGGGGGGCTGGGCCGAGATCACCGTCCCCAGGAAAAAACCGAAACCAAACGCAAGCGCGAAGGGGCTGGGTCGCATGAAAAAAGTCTCAAAGGTGCCGAGTGTCCACAGGGGGTGCGGTGACGCACTGTCCAAAGTCGCCAGCGGGATACACCAGGTGCATCCAGCGTCTGCCGCGGCGGCTGGTTCGAAATCGATCAGGCGAAAAGAGCGTACGACCGCCGGAAGGGCGGCCCGCTTCGCAAGAACCTGCCGGGCAACATTTGAATTTGGAAGCCGTGGAATTTAGTATGATAAGACTAGGCGCTGGGAGCAAGATTCGGTGGCCATAGAAAGTCGGAATTGCCCCCGGCCAGTCTCACTAAAATGCAACGATCAGCGGCGATCGGCGAACCGGCGTTGTCATCCATGCCCGGCGGCGCCGGGTCGAATTCGGGTTTGTGCCCGCGCCACCAGGTCAGGAGATACCGAGCCATGAAACAAATCATTTTCACACTCGTCGTGCTATGCGCCACCGCCCAGGTGGCGAGCGCCCAATACTATCGGCCTTACCGCCATGGTTACCGTGGCTACGGCGGCTATGGCTACGCCACGAGCCCGATGCAAGGCATGGCGTACGGCGCAGCCGCGATGACGGCCGCGCAGGGCCAGGCGAATTTGGCGAACGCGCAAGCCGCGCAAGCCCAGCAGCAGGCTTATCAGATGGCGCTCGACAACAAGTTGAAGGCCACCGAAACCTATTTCGAGATGCGCCGCGTCAATCGCGAAGCGCAAAAGGCCGAGCACGACGCCCGTTACCCGGCCCAGATGTACGGCTCGCCCAGCCTGGCGCCGAAGCCAGTGCAATTGAGCGCGACGCAACTCGACCCCGTGACGGGATCGATCGCCTGGACCCCGCTATTGATGTCGCCGGAGTACGCCTCGTACCGCGAACCGATTGACGGCTTCTTTCGCAAGCGCGCCGAGCACTTGAGCACGGGCGGGCCGTCGGCGATCAGCGATCTGCGTCGCGCGTCGAGCGCGATGATGGACCAATTGAACAAGAACATCAACAATATCAAGCCCCAGGATTGGGTCGACGCCAAGCGACTGCTCGACGCCTTGATGCAGACGGCCAACATGCCGGCTTGAGGTCTGGGCACATGAACGCGAAGCCGTCCTCTTGCGGATAGCGCCGATTGCTTGCAATCGGTGTTGCGCGGCAACAAAAGGCCCGTGCGCCGCGTTCCAGGTGTGGCGGCTTTTATCCAGGCCATGCGTGCCCTGAACCCTCTTGCGGGCGATGCCAGCCCAGGTAGGCGAGCTACCTGGGCTACCCAATTCCGCCGTCGATCGAGCTTCTTGGGTCGGCGATTCCCTTCCGCCCGACTATTCGTCATTTCTGCCCGCAGGTAAGGGTCGAAAAATCCCTCCGCCTCCTGAGTTGCAACCTATTGTTCCCAAGGGAATTGGGAACCATGAGGTCTTCGTCAGCTCAGGTGGCTCGCGTGGTGACGGTTGTTACGTTTCGACCGCTGGTAGTGCTCGCGGTTTGCCTGGTCGCGGTCGGCGCGACGTCGGCCCGGGCGCAGACCATCCCCGACTCGGCCATGCAGTCGGCCCGTGGACCGCTAGAACGCGAGTTGTTGGCGGACGTGGCTGACGGGCGGTTGGATCGTTTCTCGCTGCTGGCGGCCGCTCTGACGGTCAGTGGCGCCGACGACTGGGCCCAGGTGCGAACGCTCGAACAACAGTTCCAGCAGGCCATTGCGCCGGGGCTGGTCGACCTGCAAACCGAGCGCAACGACGCCCGGCGCGCCATTGCCGCCCTCAAATTGTTGCATCGCCAGGTGCTACGCGGCTCGTACGACGCCGACGGCGACAATGTGATCACGGCCCTTCAAGGGGGCCGCTACAACTGTGTGGCGGCCACGACGCTGTACGAAGTGCTGGCCGAAGCGGCCGCCTTGCCGGTGGTGGCCACGGTCATGCCGGGGCACGTCGTGGCGCGCGTTCAATTGAGCGATCACGAGTTGCTGATCGACGCCACCAGCGCCGAGGGTTTCGAGCACATCTGGCCCGCCAATGCCGCCATCACGCGGCACCGCGAAGTGCGCCGGCTCGATCAGGTGCAACTCGTTTCGTTGCTCTACTACAACCGCGCGGTTGATGAGCTGGCCCAGCGCGACTTTGCCGCGGCCTATGCGGCCGGCATGAAAGCCAACTTCCTCGACAGCCAACATCGCGCCGCTCGAACGAACCTGATCGCCACACTGAACAACTGGGCCATCGACCGGCTGCAAGCCGAGCGCTGGGACGATGCAGAGCGGCTGTTGCAGCGGGGCTTGCAGCTTGCCGACAACGAGCCGACGTTGCGTCACAACTTAACGCTGCTCGAAGCCCGGCGTCGCGACGTGAAGCCGTGAAACGCTTGATGCGTAGCCTCGGCCGCGCTAACAATTAACCGTCGAGATACGCCGCGCGGATCACCGCCACGACGTACATGGTCAGGATGGCCCACCAGGTCCACTCGACGTACGCCGATTGCAGTCGGAACAGCCAGGCGCCAATCACCCACGCCATTGCCGTCATTCCGCACGCCGCCGCCAGGTATTCTGGGCGCAGATTCCAACTCAGCATCAGCCCGCCAATCACGCCCAGGCTGAGAAAGAACGCGAACTCGCGCGAGACCCGCGGCCAGGGGCGCGGCCTGAGTTGCTCGTCGACGCGCTGGGCGGCCGCTTCGAGTCGCGCCACGGCCAAGGCCCGCTTCGCGGCATCGAGTTCCTCAATGTCATCGGGCGAGAGCGGGTACTCTTCGGCGGTGGGACTGGCCGGATCGACGTCGCGGGGATGCCGAAGCGTCCGATTGCTGCGTGCCGGGGCGACCATGGGACTCACCGTTCTCAGTCAGCAAGCCGCTGTCTTGACTTCGGAAACTGTCATTGCATCGGGAATCTTCATTTGCCGCGCGGCGACTCGGCGGCCAGTTCCTTGGCGACCGCTTCGGCGCGGCGCATCACGCGCAAGAAGTTCTCGCCGGCGATCTTGCGAATGTCGCCGGCCGAGTAGCCGCGGCTCAGCAATTCCTGGGTAATGGCCGGATAGCACGACACGTCGTCCAGTCCGGCCGGCGTCATCGACACGCCGTCAAAGTCGGAGCCGATCCCCACGTGATCGATGCCGACCGTGCGAACCACATGGTCGATATGGTCCACGACGTTCTTCAGGGTACCGCGAATCACCGGATGTTCCCGTTCCCACTGGTTCATCGCCGCTTCGAGTTTCGCTTCGTCTTGCAACTCGGCGCGCAGCTTGCGCTTGACGGCGAACATCTCGCGCCGCGATTCGATCGACTCGGGCACGACAAAGCCCGAGTAGAAGTTGATCATCACCACGCCCCCTTGCTTGGCCAACTGCTTCAGCACGTCGTCAGGGACGTTGCGGGGATGATCGGCCACAGCCCGGGCCGACGAATGCGAGGCGATGATCGGGGCCCGAGACGTTTCGAGGGCGTCGAACATGGTGTCCGGCGCGACGTGGGAAATGTCGACCAACATGCCCAGCCGGTTCATCCGCCGCACCACATCGCGGCCAAACTCGTTGAGCCCGCCCGATCGTGGATCGTCGGTCGCGGCGTCGGCCCAGGCCAAGGTGTCACTGTGCGTCAGCGTCATGTAGCGCACGCCCAGGCCATACAACTGGTCGAGCACGGCCAACGAGTTCTGAATGGCGTGTCCCCCCTCGACGCCGATCAGCGAGGCGATCTTTCCTTCCTTGTGCAGCCGCTCGATATCATCGGCCGAGAGGGCCAAGGCGAACGTGTCGGGCCAGCGCTCGATCATTTGCTTGATTAGGGCGATTTGATCGAGCGTATCGCGTAGCGCCGTCCCGGTTCGGTCGGTCTCGGCCGGCACATAGGCCGCCCAGAACTGTGCGCCCACGTTGCCGGCGCGAAGCCGGGGAATGTCCGTTTGAAGCTTCGCTTGCAGTTGGGCGATGTCGACTTTGCGCCAGTCCCCCTGGTATTTCGATCGCACCTTCCAGGGCAGGTCATTGTGCCCGTCGATCAACAGCAGCGAGCGATGCAAGGCCGCGGCCTCGGGACTGATCGGCGGACAGGCCGTCGCGCGGGGCGCTTCGTCGGCGCTAGCGGTAGGGGCCAACGCCGCGAGCAGTATCGCGACTAGGATCGCCACGGCAGATCGATGGATGTGAGTCGTCAATGTTGATGGCATTCGATGGGTCCGCTGGCAGAATCAGGCCACGCTTGAGCACTGCCCAAGCTTCTAGCATACCCGGCTGCGCACGCTACGATAATGGCTGCGTCGCGACCGGGGTGTCGGACGATGCACCTTCGGGGGAGAACTCGCATGGCCAAGTCAAAATCGTTGCAAATCGTGATCACCGGCGTCAGCCGCGGGCTGGGCCGCGCGTGGGTCGAGGAACTGATCGCGCGCGGGCAAACGCTGCATGGCTGCGCGCGCGACGCCGGCGCGATTGCCGCCTTGGCCAAGCGGTTTCCGGCGCCACACAGCTTTGCCCAGGTCGACGTGACCAACGATGCCCAAGTGAAAGCCTGGGCGGCTGATGTGCTGCGTACGGCCGGGCCGCCTGACTTTCTGGTGAACAACGCGGCGATCATCACGCACAACGGCCCCTTGTGGGAGCAATCGGCCGCTGAGATCGACGCTATCTTGCAAGTGAACCTGGCTGGTCCGGTGAACGTGATTCGCCATTTCGTGCCGGCCATGGTGGCTCGTCGCCAAGGGGTGATCGTGAACCTGAGTTCCGGGTGGGGCCGCTCGGTGTCACCCGAGGTCGCGCCGTATTGCGCGACCAAGTGGGGGATCGAGGGCCTGACCAAGGCGCTGGCCGAAGAGTTGCCCGAGGGGATGGCGGCCGTTCCGCTGAGCCCGGGTGTGATCGACACCGACATGCTGCGCAGTTGCTTCGGCGGCCAGGCGGGAGAGTACCTGAAGCCCGAGCAGTGGGTCAGCCGAGCGGCGGACGTGTTGCTGGGGCTGGGGCCAGGCGACAATGGCGAGTCGTTGTCGGTTTGAGCCAAGTGGGGGAGTGGGGGTGTTGGGGCGTGGGGGAGTGAAAGACTGCTGTCTGTGGACGGATACTCCTAGCCGACAGCCCCTTTCTTCCTCACTTCGTTGAGCACGCGGCGGAGGATGCCGTGCAGGCCGTTGGCTCGCTGCATGCCCAGCACTTCGTGCAGGCCAAGCTGTTGGACCAGGTTGGCCGGCATCGCCAGCACTTCGTCCACCGGCGCGCCGTGGAACGCGTCGACCAGCAGGGCCACCACGCCCCGCACGGTCGGCGCCTCGGGCGCGACATCGGCCACCATGTGCACGCGGCCATCGACGACGTCGATGTACAGAAAGACCGGCGTCATGCACTCGGGCACGCGGCCGACGCCGGCGTCGCGCTCGGCGCGCCACCGCTCGGGGAGCGGTGGCGCCGCGTCCGAGTAATCGCGCAGCATTTCCAGCCGCTCGTGCGGATCGGCGTCGGAAAAGTCGGCGATAATCTCGGCCAGCCGGCCCGTGGTTTCGGACATGCGTTTGATTCGCTGGGCGATTACGAGACCTTCACTGGTTGGCCGGGTTCGGGCCCCTTAGCCACCGGCACGCCGACCAGATTGCCCCACTCGGTCCATGAACCGTCGTAGTTCTTGACGCGCGGAAACCCGAGCAGGTACTTCAGCACAAACCAGGTCAGGCTCGACCGCTCGCCAATCCGGCAGTAAGCGATGGTCAGGTCGGCCTTGGGGTCGAGCTTGGTCTCATTCAGGTAAAGCTGATCAAGCGCCTCGCGACTTTTGAACGTGCCGTCATCGTTGACCGACTTGCTCCAAGGAACGCTCTTGGCCGTGGGGATGTGGCCGCCGCGCAAGGCCCCTTCCTGCGGATAGTCGGGCATGTGCAACATCTCGCCGGTATACTCGCCCGGCGAGCGGACATCGACCAACGGCTTGCCGGCCGCCTGGTGATGCAACACTTCTTCGCGAAACGCGCGGATCGCCTTGTCTTGCGGCGTGGCCTTGTACGCGCCGCGCGGGTACTGCGTTTCGGCGCCGCGCACCCAGGGGCGGCCGTCGAGTTCCCAGCGCTTGCGACCGCCGTTCATCAACAGACACTTCTCGTGGCCGTAGAGCTTAAAGACCCAAAAGGCGTAGCAGGCCCACCAGTTGTTCTTGTCGCCGTAGAAGACCACGGTGGTGTCGTTGCTGATGCCCTTGGAGGCGCAGAGGTTCTCGAACGCCTCGCGGCCGATGTAATCGCGGACCAGTTGATCTTGCAGATCGTTGTGCCAGTCGATCTTGACGGCCCCTTCGATGTGCCCGCCGCCGAATAGCAGCACGTCTTCGTCCGATTCGACGATTCGCACCTGGGGATCTTTGAGGTGGTCGGCCACCCATTGGGTCGAGACGAGCAACTCGGGATGAACATACTGTGCGGTCATCGGGACGGTCCCTGTGGGTTCGATGCTGGCCAAGATTGGCTCGGGCGGCGTTGCGCCGGGAATAACTTCCGGGTAGCAAAACGCCGTCGAGTCGGGCGGGGCAGAACATGCCGCGCGAGTGAGTTTCTGCCCGAATTATAGGCCCGTGCCCCGCGCGACCGCTAGGGGGCCGATTTACAGGCGGCGGAGGTGAAAACCCCCGTCCACGTCGATGCGTTGCCCGGTCGAAAACGGAAAATAATCGCTGACCACGGCCGAGACGGCGCGGGCCACGTCCTCGGGCTGGCCCCAACGGCGAATGGGCGTAAGACCTTCGCTGATCAAGCGATCGTATTTCTCCTCGACCGGGCCCGTCATATCGGTGGCGATGACGCCGGGACAAATTTCAAACACGCCGATATTGAACTCGGCCAATCGATCGGCGAACAACCAGGTGAGCATCCCCTGCGCCGCTTTGGTCAAGCAATAGTCGGCGCGATTCGTGCTGACGGCATAGGCCGAGATCGAAGACACGTTGATGATCTTGCCGCTGGTGGCGCGGCCCGCGCGAATCTGGTCGATCATGGCCCGCGCGGCCAGTTGCGACAAAAAGAACGGTCCCTTCAGGTTGATGGCGAATACTTCGTCCCACGAAGCTTCGGTCGCGTCGAGCAAATCGCGGCGTCCCGGCGAGGTGATGCCGGCGTTATTCACCAGCACGTCAAGCCGGCCGAAGTGTTTGACCATCTCGGCCACCAACCGCTCGCGGGCGGCGGCCTCGGCCACGTTGCCGGCCAGCGCCACGGCGCGACCGCCGGCTTGGGTGATCTGGGTGACAACTTCTTCGGCGGTGGCGGCTTGTCGCGCGTAGTTTACTCCAACGCCAAAGCCCAACCGCGCCAGTTCCAGGGCAATGGCTCGGCCAATGCCGCGCGACGCGCCAGTGATCAAGGCAGCGCGAGGTTCGTTGTTAGTAGGCTCGCTTTTCGGCGCATCGGCCATGACGTGTGGTTCCTTACTGCAAGCCGACGCGCGAGAGAAACTCGGGGCAGCCGCGCACACCGACGCGCGTCCGATAGAGCGCCCCGGCGGTCAGGCCGTTTTCTTCGCGTTTGTCGCCACCCGCCGTCGTGACGTACAGTTCGGCCAGGCTGTCACCGGCGAAGGCTGGGCAGCTTGTCTTGCGCGTCGGGAACGTGATCTTTTGCACTTCCTGGCCGTCGGGTGAATAGCGGACCACGGCCGCGCCGTCCCAGCGCGCCGACCAAATGTATCCTTCGGCGTCGACGGTCAGCCCATCGGGACGTCCTTCGCCCGGCACGTTGGGCACCTGGACGAACAATTGCCGGTCGCTGATCGCTCCGCTCGACCGTTCGTAGCGATACTTCCAGATCGTGCGCACGGTGACATCGGAATCGGTGTGGTACAGCGACTGCGTGTCGAGCGTGAAGCCCATGCCGTTGCTGGTGCCGACACCTTCGACCAGACAAGTGAGCGTGCCATCGGTGTCCAGGCGATAGAGCCGGCCGTGGCGCAGAATCTTACCGGCGGAGTCCTTGACCGACATGGTGCCGCAGAAAACTCGTCCTGCGGGATCGGCGATCACGTCGTTGAATCGGCTGTCGAGTTCGGTGGCGACTTCCGCGACGATCGTGCGCTCGATCTCGCCGTCGCGCCAGACGGCCACCGTGCCCCGGTCCATGAACAACAGCAGCGAGCCGTCGGCCTGGATCGTGAAGCCGCCGACCTGGCGTCCCTGGTACACTTGTTCGTGCTCGCCAGTGACGGGGTCATAGCGGAACAGCCGGCCCGCGGGGATGTCGGTCCAGTACAATCGCCGCTCGGCGGCATGCCAAAGGGGGTTCTCGCCGGTTCGGCATTGATAGTCGGCGACAATTTCAAGCGGGGGGGACGCGCTTGCCATGCCAGCTTCGCCTTGAGGGGTGATGTGAGTTGGTCAAAATCGAACCAGGTTAATTCGCCGAGCGATTACTTTATCGTTTGGCCTTGGGGGATGTAAAATGCCCAGATCAAAGCCGGCCCTGGGCGGAGGGTCGGCTGATGGAAAGGCCGACGAACGATGAGCCTGGCAAGTTCCCCTAGTTCGACCGAGGTGAGCGATCGCACGCCACGCCCGCGGCGCTGGCCATCGCTCGCGTCGTTGCGCAACTGGCTGACCCTGCTGGAAGTTCTGAGCGTTGGCTGGCTGGTGCTGCACCTGCTGGGGGCGGTCTGGGCCACGTTGTTGCTGTGGAGCGCCCTGCTGGTGGCAGCTCATGTCGCCGGCAACGCCTTTGGCACCCGACTGAAAGATCGACACGAGCGGTCGAGCGACGACGGCCCCCAGCCCTCGGCGACGGCGGGCATTCGATTCGCCCCGGTTACACGGCTGGGCTCGCGCCGGCCTTTGGGTTGGTCCGTCCTGCTGGGCGTTGGCCTGGGGGCGACGCTGGGAGCGACAGCGGGGTTGCTGGCCCTGTGGCTGTTGTACGAAGACGCGCTCGGCTACGGCGGGCTGGTCGTCGGCGGGGCGAGCGCGACGGCACTCGGGGGCTTGCTGGGCTTTCTGTCCAGCACCTTCCTCAACACGACGCTCCGCGCGCTCGGCGAAGCATCGGCCATGTCGCGAGTGCCGCACTCGTTGGGCGAGTAGTCCTGCTTTGATTGGACTCCCTCACGGCGCGGGTGCCATGCTCAAGGCCTTAAGCCTTGAGCATGCCTGTGCGGGCTTCGCATGCTCAAGCCTTGGGGGGGCCTTGAGCATGGCACCCAATACCAGCGTTCGCTTGGCAGTCGTGTTTTCGACGGCCCTAACTCGCTAGCTGCTGTCGCCGCTTGCGCCGCAAATTAGCGCAAGTTTTACTGACGCGAACAATCGTACTAATCTCGCCAATCGTCACGGTCGATAACTTCCCAATGATACGGGGAAGGTCCGTAGGGGCATCCATACCGAATTCGTCCAAGGACGTCGATCATGAACCGCCGTGCTTTGCTTGCCGCGACCCTCGTTGCTCTGACGGCTGGAGGCGCTTGGGCGCAACAGGTAACCGAAATCGAGCCACGCCAACCGTTCGGCGATCGACTGCAAAAGTTTGGCCGGTCGCTGTTCAGCGTCTCGCCCAGCGGGCCGCCGCAAAATGAACAATCGGCCAATGGCCGCAACAGCGGCACCACGTCGCGCGGCGCTTACTCGGCCGCGTCGAAGAAAACGACCGGCACTGGTCCCAAGGTAAATCCGCCAGGGACCGTGCCCCCTTCACAACGTCGTGTGGGGACGCCACACGTCGCGACTCCGCTCGAGGACACGGCCGAGCCGGGCGCCGCGCCAGACCAGGAGTCGCCAGACGCCGAGACGCCGCTCAACTCAACGCCACGCATTGCTGGCAATTCATCGCGCCGCTCGGCCGGCACGACATTTGAAGCTCCCAAGCCCAAGGCACCCACGCAAGTCGAAAAGAAGCAAGCCTGGATCGGTGACAGCGCCGACACCGAAACATCGCCCGCGGCCAAGCCAGTTCCTACAGTGCTCGAATCGACCGCCAGCACGCCCAGCAGCCGCCGTACCCCGGCCGCCACCACCACGACTTCCACGCCGCCCCAGCGATTGGCCCGCAGCCAGCAGTTAGCCCCCCTGACGACGAACGATCACCTGGCCGCGCCGCCGCGCAAGACACCCAGCGTTGATCACGCCAGCGCCTCGCGCCCGATCGAACAGCCCAAGACCAACGATCGGCTGGTCATGTCGCGCAAGAGCCCAAACCTGAGCGTCGATACGGTCGGCCCGCGCAAGATCGCGGTCGGCAAGGAGGCGACTTACACGGTCAGCCTGAAGAACAGCGGCGAATCGGTCGCCAATGACGTCACGGTGTTCGTCTCGATCCCGGCCTGGGCCGAAATCGTCGATGCCCGAGCGCCGCTCGGAACCGCCGGCGTCGCCGCCGATCAGCCCGAAGCCGGCTTGCAATGGAAGCTGAATACGTTGGCCCCGCAGTCACAGCAGGATCTGACGCTGAAGATCGTGCCGCGCCGCAGCCAGCCGTTCGATCTGGTGGTCCGCTGGACCTGTGCGCCGCCCGCCTCGCAAGCCACGGTGGAAGTCGAGGAACCGAAGTTGCAGATGGCGATCTCGGGGCCGTCGGAAGTCCACTACGGCGAACAACAACTGTACAAACTGACGGTCAGCAATCCTGGCACCGGCGACGCCGACGACGTGATGATCCACCTGTTGCCGATTCATGCCCAGGACGGCGCGACTGCCACGCATCGAGTCGGCACGTTGAAGGCCGGCACGAACACGGCGATCGAAATCGAATTGACCGCCCGCCAGGCCGGCCAGTTGAACATTCGGGCCGAGGTCACTGGCGACGGCGGCCTGAAGGCCGACGCGGCGGTGGCGGTGCTGGTCCGCCGCGCGCAATTGGCCGCGACGGTCGCCGCTCCCAAGGTTCACTACGCCGGCACGCCGGTGGCGGCTGAAATCCATGTCACCAATCCAGGCGACGCCCCGGCCAAGGGGGTCAAGGTAACCGCGCTGCTCCCCAGCGGCGCCGAGTTGGTTTCGGCCGGCCAGGGTGGCCGCACCGACAGCCGCTCGGGCGAAGTTGCGTGGACGGTCGATTATCTGCAACCGGGCAGCGAGCAAGTCCTGCAATGCAAGTACCTGCTCAAGCACACCGGTTCAAATCGGATCGAAGCGCAAGTCGTGGGCGACGGAGACCTGCGCACGGTGGCCAGCGCCAGCACGCAAGTCTTGGCGATGGCCGACTTGGCGATGGATGTCTCGGACACGCCGGGCCCCATTCCGGTGGGCGACACGGTGACCTACACGGTGCGCGTCCGCAATCGCGGCACCAAGAGCGCCGAAGAGGTCGAAGTCGTGGCGTACTTCAGCGACGGGCTCGAAGCCACGCAGGTCGAAGGGGGCCTGCACCAGATTGAGGCCGGCAACGTGACGTTCCGCCCGATCGCCACCCTGGCGGCCAACGGCGAGACGATCTACAAGATCACCGCCAAGTCGGCCAAGGAAGGGAACCACCAGATGCGCGTCGAGCTGTCGTGCAAGTCGACCGGCGCTCGATTGACGCATCAACTCAGCACGCTGTTCTATGCCGCCGACTCGGCCGGCCAGTAATGGCGAGCGAGTCACCGAGAAAGAGAATGACGCCTTATTAGCCCCCGGTCATTGACCGGGGGCTTTTTGTTGCGCCATAGTGTGAATGAGAGCAATTCTCGACTCTCGGAAGCGCCAGGGGGTGCCATGCTCAAGCCCTTAAGGCTTGAGCATGCCGTGTCAGCGCTTCGCATGATCAAACAAGAAGTTTGAGCATGGCACCCGGTTCAGATCCCGCGGCATCCGACATTCCGTGACTTCGGGAAGGGGTAATAATAATGGAATCTTGCATTACCTACGCGGATGTGATCACGAAGCAAGCGGTCCAAGATTGGGCGGGCGGCAAGGGTTTCGACGCCGAAGATCAAATTTGTCTTCACCTGAAAGAACGATTCAGCGTACGCTCAATTCAACTGATTGCGGCAATTGACCAAGGCGACTTTCTGCTTTTGCAGCTGACCACGGATTGTTGGGAGGAACCACGAGAGTTCGCCCTGCTTTCAGATGGGGCACTCAGTTGGTAAGCACAGCCTCTGCGTATCCGCACTTGCAGGTGTAGGTCAGGCCTTGGCCTGACACGATTGTGCGCACAACTTCGTCAGGCCAAGGCCTGACCTACAGGACTGCCGCGGCGAAAGTTGAAGCCGTGAATCTCGGCCGCCCGTGTCTCAACCACCTTCGGCAATGTCGGCGTCGGTGATCGTTTCTTTGTTCGCCACCAGCCGCGGCTTCACGGTCGTCGTGCCGGGCACGACCCAGGGGCCGGGAGCATTGGCCTCGATGATCTGCTTCAACTCGTCCGCGTCGATCACCTCGCGCTCGATCAACCGCTGGGCCAAGGCTTCGAGCGCCGGGCGGCGCGTTTCGAGAATGTGTCGTACGCGGTCCAAGCCCGTGTTGATGATCGAGCCGACTTCCTGGTCGATTTCGCGCGCGGTCTGCTCGCTGTGGCTTCGTTCGCGCGGGCCGGCGTCAGCACCCGGCAGAAACGCGGAGCGGCCGCTCTCGCGATAAGCCACGCGACCCAGCCGGCTCATGCCATAGTCCATGACCATGCTGCGGGCAATCTCGGTGGCTCGCTCCAGATCGTTTTGCGCGCCGGTCGACACGTCGCTGAAGACCATCTCTTCGGCAATCGTGCCGGACAGCAGGACTTGGATGCGGCTTTCGAGTTCGGCCTGGGTCATCAGGTAGCGATCCCCTTCGGGGCGCTGCATCACGTAGCCCAGCGCGCCCAAGCCGCGCGGAATGATCGAAACCTTGTGTACCGGATCGGTGTTCGGCAGGCTGTACGCCACCAGGGCGTGTCCGCTTTCGTGGTAGGCGACGCGTTGCTTCTCTTCTTGCAGGATGATCCGCTGTTTCTTTTCGAGGCCGGCTGTGACGCGCTCGACTCCTTCGTTGAACTCTTCCATGCCGACGGCCGACTTGCTCTTGCGCGCGGCGAGCAAGGCCGCCTCGTTGACCAGGTTGGCCAGGTCGGCCCCCACAAAGCCCGAGGTAATGCGGGCGACTTCTTTCAGGTTGACCGCGGCGTCGATTTTGACGTTCTTGACGTGTACATCCAGAATCTGTTCACGGCCGCGGACGTCGGGGCGATCGACCAGCACGTGACGGTCAAAGCGGCCCGGGCGGAGCAGGGCGGGGTCGAGCGTTTCGGGCCGGTTGGTCGCGGCCAGCACGATCACGCCGCTGTTGCTGTTGAAGCCGTCCATTTCGACCAGCAAGGCGTTCAGGGTCTGTTCCCGTTCATCGTGCCCGCCGACGACGCTGGTGCCGCGGGTTTTGCCCAGGGCGTCAAGTTCGTCGATGAAGATGATGCAGGGGGCCTTGCCTTCGGCCTGTTGGAACATGTCGCGAACACGCGCGGCACCGACGCCAACGAACATTTCGACAAAGTCCGAGCCCGACAGACTGAAGAACGGCACGCCCGCCTCGCCGGCGATCGCCTTGGCCAGCAAGGTCTTGCCGGTGCCCGGCGGCCCGACCAAGAGCACCCCCTTGGGAATGCGCCCGCCCAGGATCTGAAACTTTTCCGGGTTCTTGAGGAACTCGACGACTTCGCGCAGCTCTTCGACCGCCTCTTCGACGCCGGCCACATCGTCAAACGTGACGCCGATGTCTTCCTGGGCATAGAGTTTGCCGCGGCTGCGGCCAAAGGCCATGGGCGAGCCGGCCCCGCCAATGCGGCGCATCATCCACAACAGCACGCCGATCATGGCGCCGGTGATGATCAACATCGGCACATAGTTGCGCAGCGCGCCGGCCGCTTCTTCGCCGCTGAAATCGGTGAAGCCGTTGTCGCGCAGCAGTTGCTCGAACCGGCCGCCGTCGTTTTCAAAGCCCAGCCGCGGCGTGCGGAAGGCGATCTGTTCTTGCTGGTCAAAGACCTTGCCCGCCGGATTTTTTCCCTGGACGTCGCCGCGACTTTGAATGCGGCGGTCGATCTTGCCGGAGATTTCGGCGGTGCCGACCTTCAACTCGGCCAGCCGCGAATAGATCACCTTGACCGGTTCATTTTCGAGCTTGTCATTGACCTCGATGGCCGCGTTCTGGTTGCGGCTGGGCGCTCCTTGGGCGATCAACTCGCCGAGTTTGCCATAGGGAACCTCGATTTCCTGGCGTGGGTTCCAGACATACAAGACAAACAGCACCATGCCGCCGGCCAGCAGCAACAGCCAGAGCAAATTGTTCCCGACCGGAGGAGTCTTCTTTTCGGAACCGCGCGAAGGATCGGGGCGAGGTGAATCCATAGAGTTTCTTTGCAACCGTCAATGCCTGGAAAAGGAACAATGAAATTGGCCGTTTGTCGAACAGCCCGCTGCGCGCCGTCCTCACCGAAGTTGCTAGCACCGCCGTGGGGCGCGACGCAACTGCCGAGCACCAGCGCGACCCAGCGAATCATCCCATTATCCAACGAATTCCTGCGTTGACCACCCCGAGTACCACGCTTAGAAGTGCTTGGCGACGGCAATCGCATGGGAATATTTAGGTTGTAACGCTCGGCGGGGGTCAACATTCACCAACTTGACAGTTTGCGGCATCGCGCCGGTGGCCCGCATAACCGGTATGATTGGGTTGTTTGCCTTGCGCGGGGCAAGCTAGAATGCCGCGCTCGCCCTGGTCCCCAGGGGACTGGCCATGCTCGGCTAACGTGCCGAATGGCTTGTGGCGATTGGTTTTGGCGTGCCGCCCAGCAGGTGGCGCGCTGACGCGAGTTTGATCTTTTCCCACGGTTCTTCATGCCCAGCGAAGCAAGGCAAGTCGCGGTACTCGGCTCGACCGGGAGCATTGGTCGCAATGCGCTCGAGGTGATCGCCGCTTCGCACGGGACGCTCCGTGCCGCCGGCCTGGCTGCTTGCAGCAGCACTCAATTGCTGGCCGAGCAGGCGCGACAGCACATGCCCGCTTGGGTCGCCGTGGCCGATCCATCGGCCGCCGCGCGGCAAGACTGGTCCGATCTGCCCCTGGGCGTCAAGGTTCACACCGGGGCCGAGACGTTCGAGCAGTTGGTGCGCCAGCCCGAGGTCGATGTTGTCTTATCGGCCATCGTCGGCAGCGCCGGCTTGCGCAGCACGTGGGCCGCGCTCGACGCCGGCAAGACCGTGGCCCTGGCCAATAAAGAGACGCTGGTGGTGGCTGGCCCGCTGATGATGGACCTGGCCCGGCGGCGCAACGCCCGCCTTTTGCCCGTCGACAGCGAACATAGTGCCGTGTTCCAGTCCCTGCAGGCCGGTCGATCACAGGAGGTCGAGCGGATCGTCCTGACGGCCAGCGGCGGCCCCTTCCGGACCTACAGCCGGGAACAACTCGAACACGTGACGGTCGAACAGGCGCTGGCCCATCCCAATTGGCGGATGGGACCCAAGATTACGGTCGACTCGGCCACGATGATGAACAAGGCGCTCGAGATCATCGAAGCCCGCTGGCTGTTCGACATCGACGTCGATCGGATTTCGGTGATGGTTCACCCCCAATCGGTGATCCACGCCCTGGTCGAGTTCGTCGATGGTTCGGTGATTGCCCAACTGAGCCCGCCGGACATGAAATTGCCCATTCAGTATGCGCTGAATTGGCCGAATCGGACGGTTGGACCGGCGGCCCGGGTCGATTGGACCCGCGGACAGCGCCTGGAATTGGAACCACCGGATGTGGAGCGTTTTCCGGCCCTTTTGTTAGGGCACGAAGTGGCCCGTGCCGGCGGTACAGCCGGTGCAGTTGTCAATGCCGCTAACGAAGCCGCGGTAGCGGCTTTTTTGGCGGGCGAGCTAAGATTTACCGAGATCGTTCCGGCCTGTCGGAGCGTGCTGGAACATCATCACTTTGAATCGTCGCCGTCGCTCGAGCGGTTGCTTGAACTCGACGCTTGGGCGCGCCAGGAGATATCACGTTGGGTATGTACTTGATCGCATCGCTGTCGGACAAGGTTTTGTGGTTCTTCACCCCGGCCAATTGGCCCCTGATGGCCTCGGTCGTCGCCGGCTTGGGGTTCGTCATTTTCGTCCATGAGCTGGGGCACTTCCTGGTCGCCAAGTGGTGCGGCGTGAAGTGCGAGAAGTTCTACCTGGGCTTCGATCCCTACGGGCTGCGCTTCGCGCGTTTCCGCTGGGGCGAAACCGAGTACGGCATCGGCGTGATCCCATTCGGCGGTTACGTGAAGATGCTGGGGCAGGACGACAATCCCCAGAACATGGCCGACGAAATGGATCGCTCGCGGCAAGGGGACGAGCATCATGTGCCGCACGGCGACTTGCCGGCCGAGCCCACATCCGAATCGCCCGTGGCGCACGACCCGCGCAGCTACTTGGCCAAGACGGTGCCGCAGCGGATGGCGATCATCTCGGCCGGCGTGATCATGAACCTGATCTTCGCGTACGTGATGGCAACGATCGCCTACGGGCTGGGCGTGGAAGAAATCGCCAACGTCGTCGGCGGAACCGTGCCGGGCACTACGTCGTGGCAAGTTGGTTTGCCGCTGGGGGCCAAGTTCCTCGAAATCGGCGGCAAGCGAAGCCAGGTCTTCCGCGACTTGAAAGAAAGCGTCTCGCTGAGCCGCGTCGAAGACGATCTGAAAACGGTCGTGCTGTTCCCCGGCGAGAAGGAGCCGCGGCCCGTCATTCTGCACCCGCGTAGCGAAGCCGATTCGCCGCCGACGATTGGCGTGGCGATGGCTTATCGGTTGGAGTTCGGCAACGAAGTGGTGGCGCGCCCCCACTCGGCGGCCAGCCAGGCGTCGCCAGCGCTCAAGCCGAAGGATCGCGTCGAAGCCGTCAACGGCCAGCGCGTGCATAACCAGGCCGAGTTCGCGGCGATTTGTCTGCGCGACGCCGACAAGCCGTTGGAGCTGTCAGTCAAGCGAACCGACGGAGATAAAGTGGCGGACGTCAAGTGTACGGTGCCGCCGCAAACGATGCGTGATTTCGGGCTCACCGTCACGGCTGGCCCCATCGTCGCCATTCAAAACAATTCGCCGGCTGCCGCCGCCAAGCTGGAAGTGGGCGAGCGGATCGTCAACATCGACGGGCAGCCCGCGGGCGATCCGCTGACGCTGGCCGAGCGCCTGCGACAACTGGGCACGAAGGAAGTGAAGTTGGAGCTTTCGCGCGAGAAAGATGGCCAGACCACGACACGCACGGTGCCGGTCACGTTGCGCGCCGCCGAATGGATCGACGTGATCAGCCCGGCTGCGCCGATTTCAGTGCCGGCGCTGGGAGTCGCCTTTCGCGTCCTGTCCACGGTCCAAGCGGTTGAGCCGGGCAGCCCGGCGGATAAAGCAGAGATCAAGGTGGGCGATCGGCTGGTGTCGGCCTTTGTCGGGCCGCGCACCGAGAAGACCAAGGACGACTATCAGGACTGGGAAGATCAGCTCTACAAGTTCGACGACCAGAAGTTCAACTGGGCTTACTTCCACGATGAACTTTTGCAATCGATCAACCCAACGTGTCCGATCGAGATGACGGTCGAATCGAACAAGACCGAGCGCAAAGTGGCGCTCGTTCCGCGGCTGAACGATCATCGTTTTTCGGACGATCGTGGGTTTCTGTTCCTGCGAGTTTCCGTGCTGCAAAAGGGCGAGACGTTCGGTGAAGCGGTCCAATTGGGTGCCGCTCGGGCCACGGACTCGGTCTTCTTGATCTATCGCGTCTTGCAGCGCCTGTTCCAAGGTCGTCTGCCGGCCAACCAGTTCGGCGGACCGATCGAAATCTTCAAGCAGGCCGGCTACGCGGCCCAGGCAGGCCTGGCCAGCTTCTTGCTGTTCTGCACCATGCTTAGCGCCAACCTGGCGGTGGTCAACTTTCTGCCCATTCCGGTCCTCGACGGCGGGCACATGGTCTTCCTGACCTTGGAAGGGATCCGCCGCAAGCCGGTCAGCGAGCGCGTGATGATCGGCTTCCAGTACGCCGGGCTGCTGTTCATCCTGACGCTGATGGTCTTTGTCACCTACCTGGACATCGGCCGGCTTTCCGGAAAGTAGCGCCACGATGACGCCGGCCGCGACGCCCATTGCCGCGGTGTTGTTCGACGCCGTCGGCACCCTGCTGCACGCGCGACCCACCGTGGCCGAAGCGTACCACGTGGCCGGTGCGCGGCACGGCTCGCGGTACGGGCTGGCTGACTTGAAGTACCGCTTCCGCGCCGCCCTGGCGGCCGAGGAAGCGCGCGACGCCGAGCGCAATCAGCGAACCGACGAAGCGCTGGAACGCCAGCGCTGGCAGCGGATCGTCGCCGCGGTCTTCGACGACGTGCCTGACACTTCGCCCGTCTTCGAGCAACTGTGGGACCACTTCGCCCTTGCTGACTCTTGGCAGTTGGACGCCGCGGCGGAAACGATCCTGACGCACGTGGGCGCTTTAAGATTGCCGGTGGGTATGGCGTCGAACTTCGACGCCCGGCTGCGCGGCATCTGTGAGCGATTGCCGGCGCTGCGGTCGGTCGACCGGCTGTTCATCTCGTCGGAAATCGGCTGGCGCAAGCCGGGTGCCGACTTCTTTGCCGCCGTGGCCAGTCGGCTGGAGTTGCCGCCCGAGCAGTTGCTACTAGTCGGTGACGATCTGACGAACGACTATCTGGCCGCCCGGGCCGCCGGTTGGCAGGCGATCTGGCTGTCCCCCCAGCCGCACGATCACGTGCCAGAACTCGACCGCGCGACGTCACTGGCCCACGCGGCTCCCATCATTACCCAGCGTGCACCAACCCTTCTCCCCCGGGGAGAAGGTGGCCGAAGGCCGGATGAGGGTCAAGTCTGAAGCAGGAGTCGCGCAAGACTGGCATGCGACTCAAGTGCCACGCGCGACAAACACCCCTCCCTTCCAGGGAGGGGCAGGGGGGAGGGTAAGGACGTCGCAGGCCGAGCAAAGCTCGCGCGCAGTGTGCCGAGTTCATGGCGCACTATCGAACGGCTCGCGGCGGGAACCCTCATCCGTCGGCTAGCGCCGCCACCTTCTCCCGGAGGGAGAAGGGTTCGCGCGATGTCGCACACGATTGTTACAGCACGTCAAGCCGAAGCGTCCTTCAACACTGCGCGGACGTGGGCCACGTCGACATCGCCGACGAGTTCCACGTGGCCGAGCTTCGACGGCAAGACGAACCGCAGCTTGCCGTGCTCGACTTTCTTGTCGTGTCGCATCGCCTGGATCAGCCGGTCGTGGTCGAGCGCCGGCAATTGCACCGGCAGGCCCAAATGTCGGAGCAACTCAAACTGTCGCCGGGTGGTTTCGCTGTCGATCCGTCCCAGCCGCTCGGCTAGAAGGCTGGCGCAGATCATGCCGATCGACACTGCTTCGCCGTGCTGGAACTGGCCATAGCCGGCAATCGCTTCGATGGCGTGGGCGAATGTGTGGCCATAGTTGAGCACCGCCCGCAGGCCCGTCTCTTCGCGTTCGTCTTGCGTGACGACTTGCGCCTTGAGCTCGCAACTGCGGGCGATCACCCGTTCGAGCGTGTCGGCATGCCGATTCACGAGCCCGGCCTTGTTGGCTTCGAGTTCGGCGAAGAAGTCAGCGTCCAGAATCACGCCGTACTTCACCACTTCGGCCAGGCCGCAGCGATACTCGCGATCGCCCAGCGTCGCCAGCACGTCGGTGTCGATCAGCACGCCCAGCGGTTGCCAGAACGCGCCGACCATGTTCTTGGCCCGCGGCAGGTTCACGCCGACCTTGCCGCCGACCGAGCTGTCGACCTGGGCCAAGAGCGTGGTCGGAATCTGCACAAAGCCGATCCCTCGTGCGTACGACGCGGCCACAAAGCCGGCCAGATCGCCGACCACTCCGCCACCGATGGCCATGACGATGCTTTTGCGGTCGGCCTCGACCTCGAGCATCTTTTGCCAGATCTGGTTGGCGACGTCGACCGACTTGGTCTCTTCCCCCGGTTCGACCACGACCAAGTCGACGGCAATGTCGGCACCGTCCAGATATTCGGCCACCTGGTTGCCGTGGGTCGTCTCGACGTTTTCATCGGTGACGATGACGACGTGCGAGGTTTTGCGCCGCGCTTGCAGAAAATCGGCCACGCCGGCCAGCGTGCCAGCGCCGATTTCGATGGTGTAACTGCGCGGGCCGAGCGACACCGCGACGGTGCGTGACGCCGGCTTACTCACGAGGCGAGCCGTTCCATGTCGGCCGGCGACACCGTGATCTCGCGACAGAAGCCGGTGTGCAGGCGGACATAATCGAGATTCGCCGCCGCCTGGGGCTCGGCGTGCAAGGCGTGGTCAACCTGCGCGCGGCGCGCGGGCTCGACCGTGGCCAATTCCGTCGGCCAGATGGTGTTGGTTTCGACAACGAGCGCTTCGCGGTAAGGATCGTAGGCGTTGGCCATCATGCTTTTCCCGAACTTTACGACTCTGCATCTGCGGTCGCTGACAATATACTGGCGCGCAGCCGCCGGCAACAGGTGCCGCGGCGCGTCGCCCGCCCCGAACGAACCATGACGTCGCAACCTTTGCCGCTAGCTGGGATTCGAGTGCTCGACCTGTCGCGCATTCTGGCCGGCCCGGTCTGTACGCAAGTGCTGGCCGATCTGGGGGCCGACGTGGTCAAGATCGAGCGGCCGGGGCAGGGGGACGACACTCGGCATTGGGGCCCGCCGTTCGTTGCCGGCCTTGCCGACGGAAGCCGCGGCCCGAGCGCGTATTTTCTGTCGTGCAACCGGAACAAGCGTTCGCTGGCCTTGGACCTGGCGTCGGCCGCCGGGCGCGAAGTCCTCGACGGACTGGTCGGCCGGGCCGACGTGCTGGTCGAAAACTTCCTGGCCGACTCGCTTCCCACGCTCGGCCTGACGCCCGATCGCTTGCGGCAATTGAACCCGCGGCTGGTCTGCTGCTCGATTTCGGCTTATGGACGCCAAGGGCCGCTGGCCGGCGTGCCGGGCTATGACCTGATGATTCAGGCGGGCAGCGGCTTGATGGGGATCACTGGCGACGCGGCCGGCGCGCCGATGAAAGTCGGCGTGGCCATCACCGATGTTTTGACCGGCTTGTACACGGCGACCAGTGCGCTGGCTGGGCTGCTGGCTCGCGAGCGGGGACAACCAGCCCGGGCGTTTGACCTGGCCCTGGCCGATTGCACCTTGGCGTCGCTGGTGAACGTGGCCCAAAGCACGCTCCTCACCGGGCAGCGTCCGCAACGGTGGGGGAACGCCCATCCGCAAATCGTCCCGTACGAGGTTTTCCCCACGGCCGATGGCTACGTGGTGCTGGCCATCGGGGCCGATCGGCAATGGGTGCGGTTCTGCCAACGTGTCGGGCGCGATGAATGGACGACCGACGTGCGGTTCGCGACGAACCCCGCGCGCGTGGAACATCGCACCGTGCTGGTGCCGCTGGTCGATCATGTGATGCGCACACGCACGACGGCCGACTGGCAGCAAGCCCTCACCGAGGCCGAAGTGCCCCACACGGTTGTCGTGCCGCTGGATCAGGCGGTCCACGCGCCGCATGTCGTCGCGCGGCAGATGATCCACACGGTCACCGATCGCGCTGGGCGCAGCTACCAATTGCTCGGCAGCCCCATCCACTGGTCCGACGCGGAGCGCGCCCCACCAAGTGCGCCGCCGGAACTTGGCGAACACACCGACGAAGTCCTCATCGAATGGCTCGGCTACACACCAGCCCAAATCACCACGTTGCGTCAGCAGAACGTGATCGCTGGTTAAAACAAAACCCTGAATCGAAACGCAGGAACGCATGCCCAAGCTCAAGAAAAAACAGCCGTCGCCGGCGCGAACCATTCCGGGGCGGGCCGCGCTGCTGGTCATTCTGTTCATCGCCCTGGCAGGGGCGGCCATCGCGCAATACTACTTCTACACCCAACAGCGGCAGACGCGCGAGCTGTGGGGCGAGTCGGCCGTCTGGCTAATCGCGCGCGGCTCGCCCGTGATCGCCCTCGAATTACAGCCGCTCGGCGCGGTCGACGCGCCCGTCACGGCCAAGGGGGAAGAGCCGAGTTCGATCGTGACCATCTTCGTACCACCCCAAAAGCTGCGCGTCCTCAAAAATCGCGCGGTGACTCATGCCGTGGGAGTGGACTATCTGCGCGACGCGCTGCTGCACAAGTCGGGCTACGATTGGGAAGCCACGGCCCACAAGCGTCCGGAAGGGTCGCCGCCGCCGGCCTGGCGCTATGGTCTGACCTTCGAGCACGAGGAACACGAAACGACGTTTCTGTTTGAACCCGACACGGGGCGGATTGCCCTGCTGGGGACGCGGGCCGAAGCCGTGCTCGAAAAGAAGTTCAGTCGTGCGCTGGCCGACTTCCTGCGCACCGAGTTGAGTCGCTAAGCCGCGCCCCGTCCGCTCTTACGCGCGCGAGGACTTGCGGCGGCGTTCCAACTCGGCCTGGGCCGATTCGACCTGACAATAATACTCGCGTCGGCGCAGCATGCTGGCCGCTTCTTCGTCGATGACGGCAATCACCTCCCGGTGAAGTTGCAACGCCGAGGCGGTCACCTGGGCCGTCACCGGTCCTTCGACCGTGGCGGCAACGGCCTGGGCCTTGGCCTTGCCACAGGCCAGCAGCAAACAACGCCGCGATTCCAGGATGGTCCCCACCCCCATCGTGATCGCCAGCCGCGGCACCGCTTCTTCGCTGCCGAAGAATCGCGCGTTGTCGCGAACGGTTTCATGGGTCAGCGACTTGATCCGCGTCCGGCTGCCGAGCGACGAGCCGGGCTCGTTAAAGGCAATGTGTCCGTCGGTGCCGATGCCCAGCACCTGCAAGTCGATCCCTCCTTCGTCGCGGATCATCTGCTCGTACTGGCGGCACGCCTTTTCGACGTCATCGGCCAGCCCGTCGGGCACGTGCGTATTGCGCAGGTCGACGTTCAGGTGTCGGAACAAGTTCATGTCCATGAAGTGCCGGTAGCTCTGCGGATGGGTCGGTTCGAGCCCGACGTACTCGTCGAGGTTGAACGTGACCACGCGCGAGAAGTCGAGCGCCTCGTCCCGGTGCCGGCGCGCCAACTCGCGATACAGCCCCAGCGGCGTGCCCCCCGTGGCCAGCCCGAGCACGCACTTGGGAGTATTGCGGACCAGGTCAGCGACAAAATCGGCCGCGCGGCGGGCAACCTGGTCGGCATTGGCTTCGACAATCACGCGCATCGGACGGGTTCCACCTGCGAAAAACCAGCAACAAACGTCCCCAGCCCATACGATAATCGCCACGCCAGCAGAACGCTATCGCAGCCTGCGGGACCGGCGAAGCGGGGTTCCCTCGTTTTGCCCGACCGGGCTATACTGCCGCGGCCAAGGGCGGACCAAACAGCCCGATTGCACAGCTTTCGCCAACGGATTTGCGATGCGCTCGATTGCCATCATCAATCAAAAAGGGGGCGTGGGAAAGACGACCACGGCCGTCAATCTGAGCGCCGCGCTGGCCGAGTCGGGTCAGCGCGTCCAGTTGATCGACCTGGACCCCCAGGCCCACGCCACGCTCCACCTGGGTGTCGAACCCAGCGGCGAGACCGGCTCAATCTACGAAGTGCTGTTGTCGCACGCCAGTTTGGCCCAGGTGCGCCAGCAGGTCGACGAGCGACTGTGGCTGGTCGGTTCGCACATCGATCTGGCCGCCGCCGAAATGGAATTGGCCGGCGTCGTGGGGCGCGAACTAATCCTGCGCGATCAGTTCAGCAAAGATCGCCCCGCTGACCCCAGCAGCGCCGAAGCCTCGTTCGACTACACCCTGATCGATTGTCCGCCGTCGTTGGGAGTGCTGACGCTCAACGCCCTGGCCGCGGTCGACGAGGTGTTTATTCCGTTGCAGCCTCACTTCCTGGCGCTGCACGGCTTGAGCAAACTGCTTGAGACGATCGAACTGGTGCAGCGGCGATTGAACCCGCGGCTGCACGTCTCGGGCGTGGTGTTGTGCATGTTCGAGTCGGCGACCCGACTGGCCACGGAAGTGACGCAGGACGTCACTGACTTTTTCGAGCGGGCCCAGGCGTCGGGTGGCCCGTGGGCCGCCGCCAAGATTTTTCCCACGCGCATCCGCCGGAACATTCGACTGGCCGAGGCGCCCAGCTTTGGGCAGTCGATCTTTCAGTACGCGGCCGACTCGCACGGGGCCGACGACTATCGCCGGCTGGCGGCCGACGTGCTCGAGCCCAGCGCGGCCAGTAACGAAGCCGCGGCTGATCGCGCCTTATTGGCCTAGCGAAATCAATCGTAGACCAACCGGCCTTAGGCCCAATACTGTTCGACACGGTTTTTGTCGAGGCGCCACGAACACCGAAAAAAGGCTGGGCAAGACAAGGCAATTGTTGTTAGCCCTTCGAGGCACTTCGTCAGACCGCTCCGAACACTCGCTTTCACAACACCATTGCTAACCGCTAATCGCGTCTTCACGGCGTAAAATCATCATTCGCCGTGACCGAGCCGATGAACTCGGCCAGCAGGTCCGCCGCGCGGTCGATATCCGGCAGCGAAATCATTTCGACCGGGCTGTGCATGTAACGGTTCGGAATGCTGACCAGCGCCGTGGCCACGCCGCCGCGGGCGATTTGCATGGTGTTGGCGTCGGTGCCGGTCGCGCGGCCCGAGGCGGCCAACTGGTGTGGAATGTTCGCCGACTGGGCACAACTGACCAGACGATCGACCACCCGCGGGTTCATGTTCGGCCCACGGTAAATCACCGGGCCGCCGCCGAGTTTAACGTCTCCTTCTTGCTTCTTGTCGATCGAGGGACAGTCGGTGGCGTGGGTCACGTCGACCGCGATGCCGACCTGCGGATGCACCGAGAAGGTCGAGGTCGTGGCCCCGCGCAGCCCGATCTCTTCCTGTACCGTGCTCACGCAATACAGCGCACAGTCGAGTTTCCGCATGCTGGCCCGGCGAAACGCTTCGACCACCGTCCACATGCCGCACTTGTCGTCCATGGCCGTGGCGTAGGCAAAGCCGTTGCGCATGGGCTGGTAGCGGAGGTCCATCGTGACCGGGTCGCCGATCCGCGTGACCGCTTGCGCGTCTTCGCGGCTGGTCGCGCCGATGTCGAGCCACAGATCCTTGAGCTTGACGACCTGCTTCCGCTCTTCGTCGGTCAGCAGATGAATCGGCTTGCGCGCGATGATACCCGGCACCGGCCCGCCGGCGGTCCAGACCGTCATCCGTTGGCCGATCAACACTTGCGGATCCCAACCGCCGATCATCTGCACGTAGAGAAAACCTTCGGTGTCGATGTATTGAACCAGCATGCCAATCTGGTCGGCGTGGCCGGCCAGCATGACGCGCAGCGGCGCGTCGGGATTTTTGACCGCGATGACGTTCCCGTGCAGATCGGTGCGAATCTCGTCGGCCGTGCCGGCCAGGTAATCGCGAACGTGGGCTTGGACCGGGGCTTCAAAGCCGCTGGGGCTGGGGGTTTCGAGCACGCGTTGCAAAAACTCGGCGGCGGCGGTTTCCATGGCGGCGATCGTTCCTCGGCGGTGGTGTAAGGAGTGGTGCAGGGGACTGGCGGCGGTGGCGTAAGCGCCTCGAGCGTTCGTCGGCGCTTCATTTGCTAATGCGCGAACGGCTGCCAGCACGCCGCTCATTTGACAAGCTGCCGACCTGCGGCACTAGAGCAGTTGCGCCACGAGCCGTCGGCGATCGAGAACTCGCGGAAGCGCCCGTTTGGCGAAGCTTCGCAACCTCCCGCGCCGCTGTCGTTTAGCGATCGTGGGCCAGGGAAAATCACGGCTTGCCTGAATTGCGAAGTTGGATTAGATTTTACGGATTATTCCCCGATAGCTCAGTTGGTAGAGCGCGCGGCTGTTAACCGCTAGGTCCTAGGTTCGAGTCCTAGTCGGGGAGCTTTTCCGGTTTGCGAAATTGCCGCTGACCCGCTGGTTTACAGAAAACGCTGAGAGCGAGAGCCCTCGGCGTTTTGCGTTTTCCGCCCACGAGGCAACGACTTGCAACGTGGGGCCACGCGGCGAGAGTTCTCCACCGGCTCGCCACGAACTCCCCCGGCCATCGTTTTTGGCCACCCCCGCGCCTGGACTCTCGCGCTCTCCGTTTAACAGACCCCATCGGGTTAACAACCCGGTTGGGTTCGGAGTCTCGCTGTCACCGATTGAAAAGTTGCCTCAACTCAAGCGACATAGAGGACAAATTGGGGCAGATGAGGCAGCCAACTTGTCTACGGCCTGCTGATGTGCAGCAAGCTGTTGAATTTCCATCCCCGTGGGCGAGACCAATACATGTACTGTACCGGCGCACGCAACGTTGCGACTGTTGCCGGCACGTGTGACATCACGAACCGAGGATGACCGGCCCTGATGCAGAACCGGTCGCAATACTGCCGGACGCAATGTTTCGAGACTGTTATTGCATCGGCGCGTGATCTGAGTACACATTATTTTTGCGCCTCGCGCCGTCAGCGCTTTGATCACATCCTGCCTCGGGTGCCCATGCGTGTTACTCGTGCCGACGGAAATAACGGCAACTTCTGCCGCCAACGCTTCGCCGAACAACCACTCTAAGTCTTGTGGCGAACTATGCGCGCGCCCCGCGTGATGTGGAACGGCAAGTACGCGGCAAGCCATTCGCCTTCCACTTTGTGCGCGAATCTCTTGCCATTGGCTAACTTCGGAGTCGGCAGCAAAAATGATACGCTGATCGCGAACATCGAAGAAAAGCACCGCGCTTGTCGGATTCTGCTGGCCGGCATCCTGTGCTAACAAATTTTCAGCGGCCGTAGGGGAATATGTCCGTAAACGTGCGGAACGCGGCTCATCTGACCAGATCAGTTGGGGCTCGGTCGTTGCTTCGAGGCGAATCAAGTGCTGTTTTGTAAGCGTCCCCGCGCGCACCAATTCTGAGATTCGACGCCAGAATGAACTGGCTAGGAATTGGTCGTCCTGAACGAAACAGATTTTTTCGATCCGATCCTGATACTCGCCAAGGACCGAAACAGCGCCCCCAATGTGGTCGCTGTGACTATGCGAGATGATGAGGCGGTCAAGGTATTCTATGCCCAATCGCCGAAGAAATTGAAGCACCAGCCGATCATTGGGAACCCCGCAGTCGAGAACGATCGCGCGCCGGCCCCCCAGGAGAATAATTTGGCACGTTCCTTGGCCTACATCCAAGAAGAAGACTTCCATGCCGACTCCGCGACCTCGATTGGACTATTCCCAGCCAGCAGGAGGTAAATGTTGCGATGAGCCAATCGACTCAAGCAACTCTGCTTCTTCGGTGGGTAAAAGCCGTGATGGCGTTGAGCGGCGCTCGATATGCACGATCCGCAAGAGGTGAAAATTGAGCGGGTCGCGAGCAACGACGGCCTCGATCGGCTGGCCCGGCTTGAATGTAATGAAATCAGGGGACTCGACTTGCTCCACACTAATGGCCTCGCGTTCGCCATTTTCCCATTGAATCTGTTGTGGATACGGCCGGGCCTGAGTGACCTTTCCAAACTGACGTACTAGGATCGGTGTCTGGTTTCGATACACCGTTACGTCGATCTGGGAAGTAAGCACATGCCACCGACGCACATCACTCGGTGCCATCTCGAACGGTCGCTTAGAAATCAATTCTTGAAACCCCGCATGAACAGCAAGCAGCCAATCGCTTCGGGCTTCCTCAATCGTTGCACCGCGACCAACAAATACCGGGCTAAATCCTTCTACGAGAAACTCGCCGACTCCCGGAATATAGCTCGCGGGACATGGTCTCCGTAATGGATACGTGACACCCGCAATCCGCAGGTCGTTCAAGATGGAACGAACGATATCGGATTCAAAATACTGGCGGAACGAAACGTCCATCGTTCCGTCGATGGACGACACGTAGGCAGGCGTAGCCCAGCCCGAATCTTGATTTAGCGCAACGAACGGCATTTATTCAGTGTCCGAGACAGGATCGAATAATTCAAGGGTACGTTGTGTAAACGACGCGAGGAAACATCGCCTCATGTAGTCGTGCGCAACATCCATCCGCGACCACACTTGCGATAAATCCAGCGTGTTCACGGCGGCAGACTGTTTGTGCCAGTCCATGCGAAACCGGAAGACATTGCTTTCCGGGGGGGACGGGATGGCCTGTAATTGCAGCAGCAAGGGCCCAGGGTCCACTGGGCACGCCATCTGAAATCGATGGGCGAAGCCACCAATCTGCCCAAAAGGTTCCTCCGGAAGGTCGATAGACGCTACGAAATAGTCGGGGAGGTCGATCTCGCCACTTTCCGGTCGCGGAATGTCGATTATGTCGAGGTAGTGCAACGTCGCGTTACGGATTCGAGTTGGTTGGAAAATTCGAGCATAGTCATCGAGCTTTCGTTGCATCTCATCACGCACAATCCGGTATCCCGGATAAGCCTGATCTTCCTTCAGAACATGAAACGACAACTGGTCGTCTCCAATCTGAAGCGCTCGTGTCCGCCGTCCATTCGACATGCGAACGAACTGCAAGCGTACCTGTTGTCCGATGACCTTAGGGAGCGCTTGAGGTGACGTTTCATCGACCTGAATCTGTCGCTCGTGAACCGCTTCGAGCTTTGGAAGTTCTGCCTGATAGAGTTCGACGTACTGTTGAACCAACTCCAATTGCCACTCGCGTTTATTTTCGTTCGGGTCGAACTCTACGGAAATCCAGACTTCGACTACGGGTGGTTTTCGGAATCGGGCCGCGGCTGATTGCGTCATACTCGTACCACGACTTCTGTTTTTACGATGCAACCGGTTGCACCGACATCGGCCTGTCATTCGACGTTGACGTTCAAGGTTCCCCTAATGCCGATGGCTAGATCGCGGCACCGCAGATGAACTTTGACCTGGCTTCCGTCTCATCCCACCACGGTCCGGGAAGTCTCGAGCGGAAGTTGCAAAAACGTCCCGTCTTTTTTCACGGTAGCGAGAACGAGGATGTGGCAGTCGCCGCCATTTAATAGTTGCTCGCAGGTGCTGTCAACCGCAAGCGACCGGGCCGTTGAGTCGAGACCAACTTTGACGCTGCTTTTGCCAGCTCGGCGTGGCCACGATCGGCCGCAAATCCCGCTCTGTGACAGGGGCCCGTCCACGCACCACTTCGGGCAGAAACAGCAGGGCTTCCTGAATATCCGGCGCAAGACAGAGCAAGTTCATAATCTGCGACAGCCTTGCTCGTGTCACGTGCCCCAGCCTGGCTAGTTCTGCCTGATCGGCCACCGCGCCGTCGCGAAGCAACGATTCGAACCGGATCGCCAACGCCATTAGCCTCGCCACGCGGGGCACGCGTCCTGGGGCGGGCGAGGGCGGAGCGTCTCCCTCATGCAGCACCCTTCGAGCACGCCGACCGAATCCGAAATGCACCTTGTGTTCGATGGTGATCATGCCACCTGCTCCTTTCGCAGGGCCAATTCCAACGCCAATTGCGTCAGGCCGGCAGGCCGGAAGGTGATCGAAATGCTCCCCACCCTCCCATCGTAAGCGACCTGCTCGACGAGCAGCTCGATCGCGCGCGCCTGCTCGTGCGGGGCAAGGCAGCCCCAGAGGGCGTCAAAGTCGGCAAGTACCGCGGCCACGTCGGTCTTGTTGAGCGGGCTTGCTTCAATCGACGCTAGTTCGCCATCGAGCTCGGCCAGCCGCCGTTCGACGTGCCTAATTCGATCGTGGGCATCTGGAAGACCCGGCTCCCCTGGCTCAGCCGAGGTCGCCAACCGCGTGAGCTCGACATGGCCATCGCGGAGTTCGCGCATTAGGCGCGGACGTTCCGCCGTGAGACGTTGGATTTGATCTTCCGTTTGGCGGCGGGCCTGAACCAGGGTTTCTTCGATCAAGAGCGGATCGTGACTGATACCCTTGAGTTGGTCGATGACGAACCGTTCGATTTCACCAGCGGGGATCGACGGCGACGGACAAACCTGCCAGCCCTGCTTCTGAGCGCGATGGCAGACGTAATAGCAGTATTGCCGATTCCCCTTCGCGGTATAGGTGTGGCTCATGCCGCAGCCACAGGCGGTACAACGTAATACACCCCGCAGCAAGGCCGGTGGGTGGCGGGTCGACTTGCCGCCGGCGCGGCCATTCCGTTGCAAAAGCGATTGGGCCTGATTAAACGTTTCGGCGTCCACGATCGCCCTGTGCTCCCCTCGGTGAACCTCGTCCTTATAGCGAACCTTGCCGACGTAGGCCACGTTCGTGAGCAGGTCGTAAATAGCGTTCTTGTCGAACCGACGCCCGCCGCGCGCCGTCCCTTTGCGGGTGATCCAATGCTTGGTCCGCCGGTCCCGCGCGTTGAGTTCTTTCGCCACCGCCAGGAGCGACTGCCGCTGCAAGTACAAATCGAAGATTTCACGGACCTGCTGGGCTTCCGCCTCGTTGACGACCAGCTTGGTCTCGACGACGTTGTAACCCAGGATCGGCATGCCGCCGGACCATTTGCCTTTGCGGCGGGTGGCGGCGATTTTGTCGCGGGTCCGTTCCGAGATCATTTCCCGCTCGAACTGCGCAAACGATAGCAGCACGTTCAAGATCAACCGTCCCATCGACGTGGCGGTATTGAATTGCTGCGTGACGGAAACGAACGAGACGTGGTGTTTCTCGAAGACCTCCATCATCCGGGCAAAATCCAGCAGTGACCGGCTCAGGCGATCGACTTTGTAAACCACGACACAATTGACCCGGCCCGCTTCGATATCAGCCATCAGGCGCTGGAGCGCCGGTCGTTCCATGTTGCCGCCGGTGAATCCGCCGTCGTCGTAACGGTTGGGGAGGCAGACCCAGCCTTCGTGCCGTTGACTGCTGATATACGCTTCGCCGGCATCGCGCTGGGCGTCCAGCGAGTTGAATTCCTGCTCGAGACCTTCTTCGGTGCTTTTGCGGGTGTAGATCGCACACTGCATCACCAGCGGGGCGAGGGGTTTTGCTGATCTTCGGGTCATTGGCCACCGCCATTCTGGCGCAGCCCAAAGAAATGAAACCCATTCCAGTGCTTGCCAGTAATCGCCTTGGCAACCGCGGTCAGCGACTTGTAGCGCTGGCCTTCGCATTCAAAACCGGTGTCCAGCACGGTGGCGCGAATGGTCCGGCCCTTGTAATCGCGCTTGAGCTCGGTGCCGGGTAGCAGTTCGGTACTCGGTCGGATGGTTGAGGCCAGCGTCAGGGTTCGTTCGGGGACGTTAGCGGCGGGTGTCCGCTCGCGCGGTGGCGTCATACGCAAGTCGGAGTCGTTGGCCAGTTCCATCGCCCGCCGGCGCGCTCGTTCCGAGAGATCGCCCTCGGCGTTGGCCTGCATCCGCCAAATGATCCGTTTGATGAGCCACTCTTTGTGGCGTCCATTCGTGGGTTCGCCGAAAACTTCGGCGTACTTCGCCTGCAATTGGTCAACGGTCATCCGCTCTAGTGCGGCGACCTCTTTCGCTACATTCAACATGTTTGCTCCTTGTGTTCAGGACTCTCGAAACCGTTAACCCGTGTGGACACTGAGCACGGTTTCGCCCGGAACCTCAAGGCATGTTGCGGCAGGATTTAACGATATAGTGGCGTCTTCGGTTAGCGATTTTCCCGCCGCCAGCCGGAGCGCCCGGAGGCGAAGAACCCCGACGGCGAGAATGCTGGCCAGTTCTTGGCGGCGCTGGTCGGGGGACATTTCGATAACGTGGCCATGCAGAGGGAGCGTTTGGGGGACGGCTGCTTGAGACCTGCGACGACGTGTCATGCGGCGGGCACCTCTTGCACGCCGATTGGCGAGGCAATTTGGCCTTCGACTGCGAGGTCACCCGGCGCGACGTAAACAGTCGGCAGTCCGAGTTCGCGAGCAAAGGCGATTTCTGCCTGAACGCCCACACTGTCCTGCCAGCCCGCAAGAGTCAGCACAGCCAGCACGTCGCAACGGGCCAAGTAAGCGCGGTCTATCTGGGACCAGAATTCCCAGTTCGTTGGCAACCCCAGACCAGCAATCGGGTGGCTATGCACAATCGGTGAAAAGACCACCAGGCCTGACCGGAGCAAGGTGGCAGCTGCACGACACGCCTCTTCGAACCTGCGTTCGCGCACAGCAGTACTGGGATGGCTATAAGGACTGGCGAGATAGATCATGGTTTGGACTCCCTCGGCTGTGTGAACTCTTCGATCAACTGCGCCGAGGCGCCGGGACAGGGACGGTCATCGACGAGGTTCCCCGTGGCGAGCGCGTCCAGCAGAATCCCCAGGCAGGCGCGAGCATGAGCCAGATGCGAGACGCCGCTTTCGGCATCGTTGTCTTGGCCATCGAACCATTGCACCAAGTGCCTTCGCGCGGCGGCGATATACACCGATGCCCGAATACTTGTCGTGCGCCAATTGAATGCACCGTATTTCTGCGCGCCGAGAGCCATCGCTGCGCCTTCCAGGATTTCGGCAGCGGGAGGTATCAGGTGCAACGGCGGCTTGCGTATTCCCAGGCGGTCTTTGGGATTCTCGCCCGTGGGGAACTTGATCGTGTCAGGGCGGTCACACATTCGCTGCACTCCTAACCTTCGCCTGGCCGGCAACGACACGTAAAAAATGTGCCTCCGCAATCGAGACACTCCCGCAAGCGTGGCCGGCACGGGCGTGGATCGCATTTCGGCGTGCGATCGATCAGGTTTGCCCGTGCGCGCTCGGCCGACTGGACGTCGGTCCGATTCAACCGGAGTCGAAACGCTTCATCATTCACATCGATACGCATCGTTTTGTCCTCAACGTGATTTCAATAACCAAGGTTCGAAAAACGCTCGACGACCGTCGATGACCACGCCGCAACCGAGAATCGGCTTGGCGACGATCCGACGGCCGTATTCAAACTGCAGGCGGCCGGCGTCGATCCCGCATCCGACCGACAGGCCAAACACGCGGAACTCGGGATTGGCCCACCACTTCACGCCGGCCTGACCGTGAAAGTGACCAATCGCCGTCGACCGAAAATGATCCTTGGCCTGCGCCAGTGCCGCGTCATGGCCGGCGCGGCCGCTGTCGCCATGCGCGTACATCACGCCGTCGATGCAGATTTTCGAGAAGCGCGGATGCACGATCCAATCGAGTTCCCATAGATCCGCATAGTCGCGCAGCACTTGCGGCGGTAGCCCGACCGAAAGCGCCTGCCGCTCGGTCAAGGCATCATGGTTGCCAAGAAGCCAATCGGCCTTGGGAAACGTGCGAACCAGCGAGGCTACCTGGAGCTTGGCATGCTTGAATTCTCGCGACGCGTTGCTCAAGGCCGGGCTCTTCTCGTGAAAGCTGATCGATGCCCAATCAACTAGGTCACCGATGTGCACCACGCGGTTAACATCGTGGGTGTCGGCAACCCGTTGGAGGAAGTCGACGTACCCGCGACGCATGCCGGGACAATGCGTATCGCCAATCACAAGTACTCGAGCCATGCAGTAACCCCGTTAAAACGGCACCTCAGGATCGTCTTCGTAAAGTGCCAGCCCCTCGACAGAGACCGGTTCGGGAAGCGGGCCGAGTTCATAATCGGCGATCCGTTCATAGGGCTCTCCCGACACGGATCGGACCGTGATCGCAAGCGGCTTGGCCAACGCCTCGCTCTGCGCAAGTTCCACGGCCCGCTCGATGGTGTCGGGTACCGGGTCAGGAGAGCGGCGCTTCCACCAGGCAACCGCTTTTTGTCGGGCGTAACCAGAATGTTCAAAACAGATCCATTCCGATTTGTAGTCGTTCCAGCCGACCTTGTAGTCGACGCGCATCGTGCGCGGGTCACCTTCGCGAGCGTCTCGCTTGGTGTGGATCGAGTAATAAACGTCGCATACGTGATGCGTCGTAAGCGTGGCTTGTCCCGATAGTACGCCCGCTTCACTGGCTTTCGACTCGTGAGCCGGACGCTCCGGTTGCGGAAAGACATAGCCGCAGTCGGGGCAGCTCGCATAGGCAGCAGCGATCACCGAATGGCACTCGGGACATTCCTTGGCCGGCGCTGGGCAGCAACCATCGCTGTTGCGACTCTTGGGCTGCACCTGATCCACGGGGCCGTGCCGGAGAAGATTGCCGCCGAAGTCGAGCACCAAGCAGTTCTGCTTGCCGGAATACAGCCGAAATCCTCGGCCCACCATCTGATAGAACAAGCCAGCGGACATCGTCGGGCGCAGAATCGCCACGCAGTCGATGTTGGGCGCATCGAATCCCGTGGTCAGAACATTTACATTGCAAAGGTATTTGAGCGGGGCACGTTCAAATAGACCGGAGGAGCATTGACCACGAAACCTGGCCAGAAGTTCTTCTCGCAGCGGCGCAGACGTGTCGCCACACACAAAACCACACTCCGCGCCAAACTGTTCGTGCAGCACGCGCGTGACATGCTCTCCGTGCCGGACGCCACTGGCGAAAATCAGACAGGCGCGCCGCTGCTTGGTGCGCTCGACGATCTCCGCGCAGGCCGCGTTGACTAAGGCATCGGCATCCATCAGCGCCTCGACTTCATCGGCAATGAACTCGCCACCACGCACTCGCAGGGCGCTGGTGTTGACGGTCGAGGCGCCCGCTTTGCTCACCAGCGGGCAGAGATAGCCATCGCGAATCAGCTCCTTAATCCCCACCTCATAGCAAACAGTGTTCAAAAAATGATCCGCCGCACAAATCGATCCCGAGTCCAGCCGGAATGGCGTGGCCGTCAGCCCGATCACACGCAGGTGAGGATTAATGGCTCGCGCATCGGAGAGAAACTGTCGGTACATCCCTTCGCCATCGGCGGGAATCAAATGGGCTTCATCGACGACGATCAGGTCGAACGCCCCCAGCTCCTGGGCCCGTTTATAGACGGATTGGATGCCGGCCACGATCACGTGCTGCGAGATGTCGCGCCGGCCCAGCCCGGCTGAATAGACGCCGACCAGGAGTTCGGGACACACGATTTTCAGTTTGGCAACAGCTTGCTCAAGCAGTTCCTTGACATGACTGACGACCAGGACCCGTCCCTTCCAAACATTCACGGCGTCGCGGCAGATGGTCGCCAAAATCGGTGTCTTGCCGCCAGCCGTGGGAATGACCACCACAGGGTTGTCGTCGTGCTCGCGCAGGTGTCGATAGACAGCGGCGACAGCCTCGGCTTGGTACGGACGAAGTTGCATACGACTGTGGGATGAACAACTGAGCTATTGGTTTTGTGCGAGGGTTAGGTAGAGTTCGACGGCCAGTTGCGGCAGATCGTCGAGCCGCACGACTGCCACCCAGGGTTGCTGGTTCTGTTTGTGCAACACGATCGGAATGGCTTGACCGGCGTCATCGATCGCTTGGTTCAAGGCTGGGTAAAGGCGAAATGTTTCGGCCCGTTTTACTTCGAAATGAACTCGAGGGATGGACGTGCGAATATCAGGAGAGTCGTGGCCACCGGCATATTGGCAGCCACGATTGGCGTCGATGCGAAATAGCCGCCGCAACTCGGCGGCTGCTTCGCGTTCGCCACGTTTTCCTTTGTTGCGTGATTTCAAACCCATCGCGTCACCCCTTGGTAATCGCCCCGTCCCGGCGCGGGGAGCAGGCTACGGAACGACGCGTCAGTCCGCGCCGCTCCCTCGCGCACCTCGACCGCACTAACTCGCGCGACGCCAGGGGGGAGTCGTATCGACTGCCGCCTGAACCGGTTTACCAGCGGCAGCTTCCTTCTTGGCATAGCCTTTGATCTCGTTATTGAGTTCGCCCGTGTCTGCGCGCTTCTTGCACTTCACCGAGATCAAGAGCGGCAAGTCGTGCAACTCGATCGAGTCGTTCGGGGACGTGACGCCGACCGCCCGGCAAATGGCCGACAGTTCGGCGCGGGCGATCTTGACCGCCGTGGCGTTGGGGTTGTCGAGATTGAGCCGTGCCCACAGAAACCGCCCTTTGAATTCTCCTTCGATCACTTGGAAAGTGAGTTGCAGGTAACTTCCGGTACCCAACTTGTTGGGTTTAACTTCGCTTTCGGTGATGACTGCGAGGTATTTACCAGCCGGAATCGGTTCAAAATCGGTCGTCGGTTCCACGTCGTTCGCGTTAAAGCCTTTAAGGGTCGCCATGCTGGATGTCTCCGTGAAGTTGGTGAATGAATGGGTTAGACGTTCATTGCTGCGCTCGAGGTAATGCCCGCCAGCAACGCGTTCCAGTCCAGCGGCAGTTCGCCGTCGAGGTTGTAACGGTTCTTGGCCACGCACGACGGCCCGCCAACCGTGCGCAGAATGCGCTCGCCACCATCCTTGCCAATCGCGTGAGCGATGGTCCGCTTGCGGCCGAAGCCGGCGTCCTCGGTTTGGGTGCGCAAGCGACGCGAGGCAAACAGCACCGCGTCGCACCATTCGGTGAGCAACGCCGCCGCATGTTTGTGCAAGCGGGGAGAATAGCGGTCGTAAGGACTCGACTCGGGGTCGTCGAATTTTTCGACCTTGGCGTGCGCGATGAGAATCACCGCCATCGAACGCTGGCGATGCAGTACGCTGAGCTGGTCGATCAATTGCCGCCAGGGGGTGAGCGCGTAGACGTACCCCTTGCCGTAGCCGCCGTCGACCTTCTCGATCGATTTCGCGCCGTAGTCTTGGCAAATCGCATCCCAGATCAGTCGTTCCAACCAATCGAGGGAATCAATCACGACTGTTTGATAGTCGTGCGGCTCATTGCACAAATCGGTGAGCGATCCTTGCACGTCGGCGAACGATTGTGACAAGGGAAACCGATGGCAGTCGATTTCCCCCAAACCATCTTCGGTTTGAATAAAGACAGGCTGAGGAGCTCGGGCCGCGAGTGTTGACTTGCCGATTCCCTCGGTGCCATAGACCAGCAGGCGTGGGGGAGAGGCAACGCGACCGCTTAAGACGTGTGGTAATTGTCCCATGTTGGCTATCCTTTCGTTTGATCGTTGGGTCAAATCGGTGTTCGGTGGCAGGTAATTAAGTTGCTGGCAACCGCGAAAGGCGGCTGATTCGGCACGGCTCGCGAGAGCAAGATAGGTGTTTGCCCGCCACACCTGTCACGCGTTGCCAGCAGTTCACAGGTAGTCAAAGAAACGTTGCTCCTCATAGCCGGTGGGCCAGTGCCCGGTGGACGCACACTGCCGCAGCCGTCGGATGGCCGCTTCGTTTTCACCGACCGCATGTTGGAGCACTTCGTCCGCGATGCGCCACACACCGGTGCGGAACGGTTCTCGCTTTTCGACGGCAATGAAATACGCCGGCATCCAAAGCCCAATCCGCTGGCGCAGCACGGCGAGATAAAATGCCACTTGGTGACAGTAGCCATAACGCCGCGCGTCGGCCTCGAAGTAGTCGATGCTGTCGACCGTTTTCAGGTCGCACAGCGCACGATGAGGAGCGAGCCAATCGATGCGGATTTGACAAGGGACGCCGCAGTAATCCGTTCGCACCACCCCTTCGGCGATACCATCCGACAGTAACTCGCTCGCCAATTCGTGGCGACCGACGCTCTCGGCCATGCGCGTAACTAGAGATAACTGTTCGGCGGAGAGGATTTCCTTGGATTGCGTCGCCGCCCAATCGCTGAACGCCTTGGTGGTCGGCCCGTAGGGTTGGCCAGTTTTCGGATTGATCGGTCCTCCCACGGCAAACGTGTTTTGAAACACGTCCTTCCCTTCCAGAATGAGCGCGTGCGCAGCGCGCCCCACCAGGTACGCGGGGCGGCTCTCGTCGGAAATCAGCCCAGCTCGCCGGCGGAAGTAAAGCTGTGGACAACGGCGAAAGTCCCCCAGCAAATGGCTCGTGAGATACTCGCCCCGCTTGGCGTGGTAAACCTCCGCCGGTTCATGGACAAGCACATCGGTCGGAGCAAATTGTGCAACTGCATCTGACATGAGAACTCTCGCGAACAAGTGGGAGAACCTTGCCAAAGACCGGCGACGTCCGCTTCAGTCCTGCGGAGCGACGCCCGCGGCACGAAACAGCTCCCGTAACGCGACCAGACGGCGGTCCATCGTGGTCCGCGAGATTTCCAATTCGCGGCGCGCCTCGGTCGGCGTGAGGAGCTTGAGGAGTTCGCAAATCTCTCGCAATTCTTCCGAGAGCGTGCCGAGCAGGGCTGCGAGATCGAGCGCTAACTCAACCTGCTCGGGATGCGGTACGAAATCCTGCCCATGCCCCGTGCGGAATTCTTCCTCGCCGACCGTGGCCTCAAATTCGATCAAGTGCCCATCGCCATCTGCGATCAACACGTTAAGCGATGACAATTCCCCTTGGGCCTGGCGGCAAAGCGCTCGCTGGCGTCGGCGCAGCGATATCGCTGTATTCCGGACGACGTGCTTGACGAACGTCGACCAGCGCGAGCGGTCGGGATCGAAATTGTCGGACTGTTCCAGCAGCGCCAGTTGCAAGTCCTGGATCACGTCCTCGAGGTCCGACCGCGGAAAACTGCCGTCGGCGACGAGCGCTCGAGCGGCGTTGCGAATGAAATGGGTGGCCACCTTATCGGTGACGTCCGGCGCATGCAAAGTGGGCATATTGGTGCTCCTGGCTGGCGGAGGCGCTAGCGAGCGGCACCAACAAAAACAGCGGATCGACTGTGTGCGCTGCCGTTGTCGGCGTCGCCCACAATCGCTTCCGCTTGGCGGTCGGCGAATTGTCTGGCTAAAAAAATCTGTGAAGCTTGTTCTCGATCGAAGACCTCAAGCCTTCAATCGACATCCCATTCCGCGAGAAACGGCAACCCGTCCTGGATCACCAATTTCGAGATCACTCCGTTTTGTTTGCTTTCCATCAACTCGAACAATTCGACATGCTGATCCTTCAGCACAAACTCTCTCGAAATCGTTCTCGGCTTACTCCGTTGACCACTCAGCTTGAACGCTTGCCTGATCTTCGGTGGCGGGTCGAGCACGGGCTCGCCGCCGCGAACGATCAAGTTGTGCATCGTGCCATGATTCGTTTGGTGCATCCGTTCCAGCAGCCAACGCCGCTCGGGCGTCAATGCCTTGGTATCCAGTGCCTTGGTATCCACCGTCATCAGTCACCTGTCTCAGTGCATCACAACTTCCTCACTTGAAAACATCCGCAAACGAGCGATCGAATGCGCCATAAAAATCTTTTCTCGATCAGCTCAACACACCGCGCAGGCGCGCACCCGAATCACAGGCAACGGGACGAGGGGACGGCTGGGCGAACGAGAAGACGGTTCAACGGATGTCAACAAATCGAGCGGCTTAGGCCCAGCGCCTCAAGGAGTTCGCTCAGCGAAGTTTCAATTCGTGGCGAGGCGACCGCGAACGGCCACGACCTTGCCAACAATTCTAAAATCAGTTTCTGGGCCAATCGGAATCGGCCGGTATTTTTTCAATGGACTTTCGGGTTGCAATTCGATGGTGTGATCCTGCAGGAACAGCCGCTTCACGGTTGCCTCACCGTCAACCAGCGCCACGACAATGTCGCCACACTCAGCCAGCGGTTGCTGACGAATAATCACTACGTCCCCATCGCCGATTCCCGCTGAACGCATGCTTTCTCCGCGCACCGCGAGCGCGAAGCAACGGTCTCTCGCCGCTAAATCCTGCTCCACGAGCACTTCACCGAGCACGTCTTCCTCGGACCAGGAAGGCCATCCGGCCGCGACGGTGCCGACGAGCGGTATGGGGACCAGTCGAGACGGGTGGTCCTGGGGCTTGCGGAGGACAACCAAGCCGCGGGTCTTGCCTCCGGAGCGTTTTAGGTAACCCTTGCGCACCAGCTGGTTGATTTGTTCATGGACGCTCGCTGGAGAAATCTCCAGCGAGTCGGCGAGTTCTTGGATCGTTGGAGCGAATTGGTGACGACGGCAGTAACGGTCGATCTCCAACAGCGTTCGCCGCTGCGGAGGGGTAATCCCAAGTTTTGGCTTAGGGCCACGTTTTTTCGGCTGCAAAGGCATTGCGGACCGCCGTTTTAATTAGCCCATAAATCCATTAAATAGACCTGACAGCTATCACGCCAGATACTATAGGCGTCTGGCGTATCGATCACAAGCGTCAAAAAAAGCCACTCGCAAAAATATTCTTTGCCCTCCCCGTGGCGCATCCCGCCCACCGATTGCGGAAGTTATTCAGTAGCGGAATCACTTGTGCCAAGTCGATTGGGAACGTATCGAGTGGGGGCGTTTTCATGGTCAGGCTGCTGGAGGCAGCGCAGCGCTACGCCGAACTCGGTTACCGCGTGTTTCCGTGCGCAGACGGCCTGAACCCCGCGCCGCTCACTCGACACGGCTTCAAAGACGCATCGTGCGACCCCGATCAAATTGCCTCTTGGTGGGGGCAATTCCCCTCGGCTTGTATCGGGCTGGCAGCCGATGGGCTGCTGGTGATTGACGTCGACGGTGAGAACAATCCGTGGCTGACGCCCGAACGTGCGATCGAGCTTTCGATTGCGCCGACGGCGCGAACGCCACGCGGCGGTTGGCATTACGTGTTCCGTAAACCTGCTGGTGCTACTTGGCGTTGCACGGTGGGGCAACTTGCGGCACAGGTCGATACCCGCACCGATGGTGGCTATATCGTCGTGGCCCCGTCCCGCCGGCCCGATGGGACTTATCACTGGATAGCAGGCTCGGAACTCGACGTCCCTTCAGACCGATTACCCCTGCCGCCCGACTGGCTCACCTCTCAGCTTGACCAATTAGGTCAAATCTCGCCACAAATTGCAGCGAGAGGCAACTCGGACGTCAATCCCATTCCTGCCGGCCAGCGTAACGGCACCTTGATTCGGTTAGCAGGCTCGATGCGTCGGGTCGGGATGTCGAAAGCGGAAATCATCGCAGCCCTGACCCAAGTCAATCGCGATCGATGCGTTCCGTCGTTGTCTCCGGTCGAAGTAGATCGAATTGCTGGGAATGTCACGCGCTACGCGCCAGATCAGGTAGCGACAGCCATCGCCGAGAATCATTGGGAGCAACTGGTTTCAGCGTCTGGTGCCATCGAGCCGCTGGCGTTTGAGGCCATCACTTCCCAACAACTCGATGACAACGAGTACGAACTCGAATACCTCATCAACGGCATTCTCGTGCGCGGGCAACCGGGGGTAATCGCTGGCCCCAAAAAAACACTCAAGACGAACATCAGCATCGACCTGGCCCTCTCCCTTGCTTCCGGAGGTCGGTTTCTGGGGCACTTCGCGGCCGAGAAGGAAGTGCGCGTGGGATTAATGTCGGGCGAATCCGGTGCGGCCACGATCCAGGAAACCGCGCGTCGTATCGCGGTGGCCAAACAAGGTCGCCTGCGCGATTTTACCAATGTTCTCTGGTCGTTCGCCGTCCCGCAGCTCGGCAAAGCGGAACAGGTGCAAGCCCTGGAACGCTTTATCACCAACCACCAGCTCGAAGTCCTGATTCTTGACCCGACGTATTTGATGATGCTCGGATTGGCCGACCAAGCGGGCAATTTGTTTGTCGTCGGCGCGTTTTTGAAGTCGCTGGGTGACATTGCGCAAGCCACCGGCTGCACGCCACTACTCTGCCATCACCTCAAGAAGAGCATCGCCGATCCCTACGAACCCGCCGAATTGGAAAACATCGCCTGGGCTGGCTTTCAAGAATTCGTGCGCCAGTGGGTGCTGCTCAACCGTCGCGCTCGTTACGACCCGGACCAGGGCGGGCATCACGAATTGTGGATGTCGGTCGGTGGCAGCGCCGGGCATAGCGGATTGTGGGGTTTGAACATCGAAGAGGGAACGCGCCAGGAACTGGCCGGTCGTCGCTGGCAGGTGGAAGTGATCAGCGCGTTCGAGGCTCATCATGAGCGGATCACCGCTGCCAGCGAAGCAGCCGATGACCGCAAACAACTGGTTCACGAAGCCAAGCTGGAACGGCAGCGTCATGCGGTCTTCAGCGCGCTCGAAAAGTTTCCTGCTGGAGAGACATCGCGTGTGATCCGCGATACGGCAGGCGTGGGAGCGAGGGCGATCCAGGCAGTTCTGGATGCGCTAGTGCAAGAAGGGAAAGTCGTCACATGCAAATTGCAAAAGAACAAGCGCGAGGAGCTCGGATACCAACTTCCCGCTGCCGGTGGTCCCGGTGGTCCGTGATGGTCCGGCGCGCCGAGACCAGCAGGGGTTGGCGGTGGTGGTCCCGCCTATATATAGGCGGACCACCCACCACCGACACCACCGCGCTCCCAGCGCCCTTGCGGACGAAGCGCGGGACCAGCGCGCCTGCGGCGTGTCGTCGCCACTGTTGGCCCACGATTGCCAACGAGCGCATGGTTGGCCGGTTCGTCGCAACAGAAATCGAACGCCACACGCCGCCACACGTTGGCCCACGGCGCGCGTGCCAAAGTGGCAGAGAGTGCCAGACTGGCAGACGGAAGGTCAGCGGAGGCCAGGGCCAATAGGTACTTCCGGGCGACATCGGTCCGCCGATGGCGGCGGGAACAGTCGCCATTGGGAGCAGAGTTTGTTTTCGTCGTCCGAACACTAAGTCGGCAAGTCTTCTAACAAACACTCGCTGCAATCAGCCCCCACTTTAATCGGAGTCGTCTCGCCATAGGTATCTACGAGTGTTTGGTGAACGCGCCGAATGTCAGCGCACGTGCCTTTGTAAACCTGATATCGGGGATCGGTAATTGGGTTGCCGATTTCGTAACCACCCGCATTGAAAGTTCCATCCGTTTTTTTCACGCAACGCAATTCAACATCCGGTGGAACGGTCGGTCTTATGGCCATGATTCTGCTCCCAAGAAAAAGGAATGACGCTCATGCAAATCGAACTGCGACCATTATCTGTTATCAAACCATACCCCAACAACCCTCGACTGAACGATGATGCCGTGGCGGCCGTGGCCGCGAGCATCAAAGAATTCGGCTTTCGACAACCAATCGTTGTCGACGAAGCAGGGGTGATCATCTGCGGACACACTCGTTTCAAGGCGGCACAGCAACTCGGCTTGGAACAGGTGCCGGTCCATATTGCGAAGGACCTGACGCCCGAGCAGATTAAAGCCTATCGGATCGCCGACAACCAGACGGCGTCGCTAGCCGAATGGAACTACGATCTGCTGCCGATCGAACTGGCAGACCTGCAGCAGTGCAACTTCGATCTGGGATTGCTCGGCTTCGACCAGGACGAGCTCGCCAAGCTGCTCGATCCGACGTTGAAGGATGGGTTATGCGATCCAGACGATGTGCCGGCGCCTCCCGATGCAGCAACAACGCAACCCGGTGATCTGTGGGTGCTGGGGGACCACCGATTGCTCTGTGGCGATAGTAGCAAGGCCGCCGACGTCGATCGGTTGCTCGACGGCGCGGTGATTCATTTGGTGAACACCGACCCGCCCTACAACGTGAAAGTCGAGCCCCGCAGCAACAACGCCATCGCGGCCGGGTTGTCATCATTCGCCGGCACCACGCACCACCAAAGCCTCGACGTCGCTCGCCACCCTGAGAAGTCGAAGCCGACGCAGAAGAAACTCCGGGCCAAAGATCGACCGCTGGTCAACGACTTTGTGACCGATGGCGAGTTCGACCAGCTGCTCGATGCGTGGTTCGGCAACCTCGCGCGCGTGCTGGCACCAGGCCGAGGCTTTTACATTTGGGGTGGCTACGCCAACCTCGGAAACTATCCGCCGTTTCTCAAGAAGCATGAACTGTACTTTTCGCAGGGCATCGTTTGGGACAAGCAGCACCCCGTGCTGACGCGGAAAGATTTCATGGGCGCGTTTGAGATTGCCTTCTACGGTTGGCGCGAAGGGGCAGCCCACGTTTACCTCGGCCCCAACAACGCCACCGATCTGTGGCACGTCAAGAAGGTCAATCCGCAGTCGATGGTCCACCTCACCGAGAAGCCGGTTGAGCTTGCCGTGCGGGCGATGCAGTACTCATCGCGCACGGGTGAAAACGTACTCGACCTCTTCGGCGGGAGCGGCAGCACATTGATTGCCGCCGAGCAGACGGGTCGCCACGCGTACTTAATGGAACTAGACGCCTTATACGCGGATGTGATCGTCGATCGCTGGTGTAAGTTCACAGGAAAGGAGGCCTATCGTGTTGACGCTCAAGGTCTTGAAACCCCTCGATCAACGGCGCTTGCTCAGCGGTAAACAGGGAGGCAACAAACGACGGCCAGCCTTTACGGTTTGCCCGGTCTGCGGATGCATGTTCGGCCCACTGCCTCGCCGGAAGCGCCAGTTTTGCTCATCCGCCTGCAAAAGGATTGCACAATCCACTGGCCGCAACACGATCCGCAAAACGATCGCCAAGGCGCGGTCCGCTCAAAGTCTCGTGCGTTACCACGTTCTCGCAGGTCATTTAATACGAGCGACGCACTGCGAGGCTTGTGGCGCGACAGGGCGGATTGAGGCCGCGCATGACAATTATGACGACCCGTTGAAAGTGCGCTGGTTGTGCGTGTCCTGCCACCGGCGGTGGGACAAGCGGGAGCCGAAGCACGCTACCGTCGTTGTTGCCTCTGCAAATGTTCACGCCCGCCAGTCGGAGCGATTTAGTGCACACCATTTGGTGAACCCATGAACCTAGTCCGTCTCTTTCGTCAGCAGGTCAAGATAGCGCTGGTAGGCATATACGCGATCGCGTTGCTTGCCGGTGATTTCTTCCAGCACATGGGCCTGCTGCAGTGCGTCGATGGCCTTGGCCGCAGTGGGCTTGGTGGTGTCCAAGACTTTCATGACCTGAGGCAGCGTAACCATCGGATGACTTGGCAGCTTCTCAAACAATCGCAGGGTCGGGATTGTCGTGCCGGCATGCTTCAGCAATGCCACTCGATCTTGATTGAGCAGCGCGAACAATCGCTGTGCTATCAAGGCGCCGTCGTCCGCCGCAACGCATACCGAATCGAGAAAGAACTCGGTCCATCCCTCCCAATCGCCTTCCCGGCGAATCGCCGTCAAGCGGCGGTAATATTCATCGCGACGGCGCTTAAACGCGAGGCTCAAGTACAACAGCGGCGTCGAGAGCAGACCCCAGTGTTCAATCAACAACGTGATCGACATGCGACCAACGCGCCCATTCCCATCCAGAAAGGGGTGGATCGTCTCGAATTGCGCATGTGCCAGGCCGGCACGCACGATCGGCGGCAAAGAATCGCTGCTGTGCCACCATCGATCCAAGGCCGAGAGCGCATCGGGAACCTCCTCCGGTGGCGGCGGGACATACGCAGCGTTGCCAGGACGCGAGCCGCCAATCCAGTTTTGCGACGTGCGGATTTCGCCGGGATGTTTATCCTCGCCACGGACGCCTTGCATCAAGCGCCGGTGGACCTCGCACAACAGACGCGTACTCAAAGGCAAGCCACCGGAGCGACCAATTTCCTTGCGTGCCCAAGTAATTGCTTTCACGTAATTACAGATTTCTTCAACATCATCGGGGCGGTCGCTCTTCCCAGTCGTCTCGTAGGCCAGCACATCGGTGAGCGTGGCCTGCGTTCCCTCGATCTGCGACGAAATCACCGCTTCCTTGCGAACGAAGCCATAGAGAAACCAATCGGCACTCGGCACCATCTGCGCGGCGACGGACAGTTTGCCCAAGGCCAGCGTCGCCGCCACATTCTGTTCGTGAAGCGATCCGGTTATTTCCAAAGCAGGTTTCGTGGGTGGAAGCGGGTATGGGATGAATGCCCGCACCTCCTCATTTCCCGCGCGGGTGATCTTGTATCGACCTGTTGTCCGTGGCATCGCTGGTTAAGCTCCCTTGACCGAATGAACTGGCTAGTAAAGAAGTCTTGCCTAAGAACCGCGACTAGTCAAGCGTGCTTTACTAGCGATTTTCCGCCGACCAACGAGAAAACCCCGGCGTTAACCGGGGCGTAGGAGGATTGAATTGGAAACGACAAAGGCGTTACCCGTTGGCGGCGAAGTGCCCGCGTTCGGTCTTCTTGAACCGGGCCTCCTTCCCCTTGGTGGCGATCTCGCGCAGGATCGCGCTGTAGAGGGTGGCGTGGGGCGTCTTGCCGCCGGGGCTGGACCAGAGGCCCTTCGAGCCCATCGCTTCGATCAGCTGCTTCGTGGTCAGCGGTTCCTTCGCGCCAGCCAGCACCTTGGCCGCTGCATCGATTGCGCTCAGCTTCTTGGGCTTCGCCTCGGCCTTTGGCTTGCTGGCCTTCTTGGCTGCGGGCTTCGCAGCATTGGTCGCCTTAGGGGCTTTCTTCGGGGACATGGTCGGTCTCCTTCGTTTCGTGGACGATGGTGTGGCTGCCATCCTCAGGCCCGGGGAACCATCCACGGGCGACGCGCTGGCGCAGCGCGTTTCGGCTTACACCTCGTCTTCGTCGACGTTTCCCAGGAAGCAGACGATCTGCGACAACAGCTCGTTGACGTGCGACAGGCTGCCAACGTGCCCCCAATCGATCGGGTGTTCGTCGTCCCCCGGCGCGGGCATGTCTTGCAGCAGTTCGCCGATGCACTGCAGGAGGTCGGTCGCCACCAGGTGGGCATTCTCGTAAGCAGCTTCCGCTTCCAGGCGTGGTTTCTTGTTGCGGTCTTTCGCGTTCATCGTTGGTCTCCCGTTGCGTGGTTCGGTTGTTCGCTGCGGACAGTCACACATGAGCCATGCGTTGCGCCACAGCTCAAGCGCAGTTCCGCTGCTTTCTGGCTGAATTCGGCAGGTTTTTCTGGGGCGTTTTAGGGGAGCCGAAATCGCATGTCTGGCGAAACGTCCCAGATACGGATCGATCCCACGGCGCTGGCGCTAGCAGATGCGGCGCGCCTGTTGGCGAAAATCGGAGGACGGGCAGTAACCGAGGCGATGCTGCGCGAAGATCTGGCCCAGGGGGCACCGACCAACCGCGACGGGACGATCAATCTGGTCCATTACGCCGCGTGGTTGGCGAAAGAGATGGGGCGCAGCGCGGGAGAATCACATGGCGACTGACCCGCGCAAGCTACGACCCTCGGAACTCTGCCGACTGTTGAACTCGACGCCCCTGGGCGAAGTGATCAACGAACGGCAATTGCACCGCCATCGCAGTCGCGCTGGCCTGCGCATTGGCGACGCTCGCCACGTTGACTTGCTGCGCTACACGGCTTGGCTCGTGCAGCAGAGGCACACACCGAAGCCCGAGGCGGCGGGCGATCCCTATGCCGCGCTCAAGGACCGAGCTCGCGCTCGCAATGCGGCGATCGCCCTGGCTGGTCGTGACATCGGCGAACTGCCGGCGGTCGTCAATCCCGAGCGAAAGGCGCAGGCCGCGTCGAGCTTTCGTTACTTCTGCGACGCCTACTTTCCGCTGACATTTCACCTGCCGTGGTCCCCCGACCACTTGAAGGTGATCGCCAAGATCGAGCAGGCGGTGCTACGCGGTGGCTTGTTTGCGATGGCCATGCCGCGCGGCAGCGGCAAGACCACGATCTGTGAGTGCGCCTGCATCTGGGCGGTGCTTTATGGTCACCGCGAGTTCGTCTGCTTGATCGGTTCCGACGAAGGGCATGCGATGGACATGCTCGAGTCGATCAAGATGGAACTCGACGGCAATGACTTGCTACTCGAAGACTTCCCCGAGGTGGTCTATCCGATCCAGGCCCTTGATGGGATCGCCAACCGTTGCAATGGTCAGCTTTACAAAGGGGAGCGAACCCACATTGGCTGGACCGCCCGCGAGATCGTCTTGCCTACAATGCCCGACAGCATCGCCTCGGGGGCGATCATCAAGGTGGCCGGCATCACCGGTCGTATTCGTGGCATGAAGTACAAGCGGTCGGATGGCCGCACGGTGCGTCCCACGTTGGTTGTGCTCGACGATCCTCAAACCGACGAATCAGCGCGGTCATTATCTCAGTGCGCCACACGCGAAAGCATTCTGGCGGGCGCGGTACTCGGCTTGGCCGGCCCCGGCAACAAGATTTCAGGGATCATGCCCTGCACCGTGATCCGTCCCAGCGACATGGCCGACAACATTCTGTCGCGCGATAAGCATCCCGAATGGAATGGCGAGCGGACCAAGATGGTCTATGCGTTCCCCACCAACGAAAAGCTCTGGTCCAAGTATGCCGAACTGCGAGCCGAAAGCCTGCGCAACGGGCATGGTGGCGACGAAGCGACAGCGTTCTACGAGCAGAACCGCAGCGCGATGGACGAAGGGGCTGTGATCGCTTGGCCCGAGCGGTTCAACCACGACGAGCTGTCAGCTATCCAGCACGCCATGAACCTGAAGCTCCAGGACGAAGCAGCCTTCTTCGCCGAGTACCAGAATGAACCCTTGCCCGAGGCGACGGTCGATGCCGACGAACTGACCGCCGACCAGATCGCCAGCAAGTTCAATCGAATGCAGCGAGCCGAAGTACCCATTGGCTGTAACCACCTCACCATGTTCATTGACGTTCAGGCGACACTGTTGTTCTACGTGGTGTCAGCCTGGGAGGATGATTTCACAGGTTACGTTGTTGACTATGGCACATTCCCTGACCAGAAGCGACCTTACTTCACACTGCGAGATGCGCGCAGCACCTTGACCGTCGCCACCAAGGCTAGCGGCCTTGAAGGGGCAATTTATGCTGGCCTCGAATCGCTCACCCGTGAATACCTGGGGCGGGAATGGCGGCGTGACGACGGCGCTATGCTGCGTGTCGAGCGCTGTCTGGTTGACGCCAACTGGGGTTCATCGACCGATGTGATCTACCAGTTCTGCCGGCAATCGGCACATGCCGGCGTGGTGATGCCGAGCCACGGACGCTTCGTCGGTGCGTCGAGCCAGCCGTTTTCGGAATACAAACGCAAGCCAGGGGATCGTATCGGTCATAACTGGCGGATGCCGAACGTCAACGGCAAGCGCGCCGTGCGCCACGTCATCTTTGACACGAACTTCTGGAAGACTTTTGTTCATGCTCGCCTAGCGGTGCCGATGGGAGATCGCGGGTGCCTGTCA